>DASXNJ010000352.1:0-3055 GCA_036495145.1 Puia sp. | reverse complement strand
TATCACCGGTTTCGACATCGATTCCGATACCTCGTCTGCCGGGAAGTTCGTACAATGAGCCACCTTCAGGAAGCTGGATCCAGTCAGATGCTTCGACAGGCACAGCATCCCACCCGCTGCGTCCACAGGCATACAGCGTATGGTCTTCGAAAATATTACCCTCTCCGTCAGAGTATAAAATAAAAGGCGACATCACCGCAAAATTAAGAGTTTACTGCGGCAGTAGTCGTTAAATTCATCTTCCGGCGCATCAGGATCATCATCATCCAGCACTTCTTTCTGAATTAGTTTATTATTTATAAAATCAAGGGTTAGCAGACCGTCTTTCAGAACAACAGACTGCAGGGAGGTCCATGGGAATTTCTTATTAAATAATGAATTCATCACGATCCCCTCAGAATAAAATCCGATTTCCAACGGATATTTCGCCTGCGCCTCCAAGACACCCAGGAAAAAAAATGGTATGATCAGCCATTGTAAATACGACATCGCGAGCCAGCATATTCCCGTCGCGAAAAGCCAGTACCGGAATCGCATTTCTTTTTTTATTCTTGCGTATCGTAAGTTGATCAGAATCCCTGTCAGGGCAACTAAAATGCCTGCATCCAGAAAAAAATTCAGCCCGTGATGGAGTTGTGCAAAACTGAACGCCAGTAATGAAAAAATTAAAAGAAGTAAACTGACCAGATCGGTCCTGTGTGCATTTTCCCGCTTGAGGGTGACTACATAGTCGTAGTGCATTCCGGTTCTTTGTGTAGGGAAGGCAATGGGTTGGCGGCTACCAGCATATTGCACAGTTTCCAAAGAATCCTCGCTCCCACGTTTGCATCGTAATTACTTTCGCCAATGGCTATTTCATCCAGATCCAGGCCGATGAATTTCCGGCCGCTCTCAATAATTTTTTTTATCAGATAAATCACCTGTTCTACTTCAAGGCCTCCGCTCACCGGAGTTCCTGTATGCGGACATAATTTCGGATCCAGGCCATCGATATCGAAACTGACATATACACAGGCAGGGAGCTGTTGAATAATTTCGTCTGCAACCGAACGCCAGGTTTTTCCTTCAAATAATTTTTCCTTGATATCCCTGTCGAAATAGGTAACTACGCGCTGGTTGCTATCGTGTATGTATTTGAATTCCTCTTCGCTATAATCGCGTACCCCCAGTTGAACCAGTTTAGTGATCTGGGGAATTTCGGCAAGCGCATTATACATAATGCTTGCGTGACTGAAATCAAAATTTTCGTATGATTTGCGGAGATCACAATGTGCATCGATTTGAAGTATTCCGAACTCTCCGTATTTTTCAGCAATGGCTTTCAGATATCCCAGAGGTACACTGTGATCACCACCCAACAGCACAACCAGTTTATCTTCTTTCAACAGGCTGCTCGTTTGTTCATATACCCATTTATTCAGAATAGCACTTCCTTCGTTGATTTCTTTCAAAGACTTACACATGAAGTTATTCTTCTCAACTTCTTCGCCTTTGGAAATGTAATTAATGTATAGTTCGGCTTCCTTTCGCAGATAATCGCTTTTCATCAGCACTTTGCGATCCGGATGCCGCATAAAAATACCCTGTTTCCAGGCATTCCCTGATTCATCGTCAAATACATCCACCTGCATGGAGGCATTAAAAATATGTTCACTGGCACGGGAGGTTCCGGATCCGGAACTTACAGTTACTTCCCACGGAACAGGTAATATAATCAGCCGGGCATCATCTTCAATAAATGGGAGGCCAAAAATGGTATTTTTAGGATTACTTGCGATGTTCGAATCGAAGTGTGTTAAGTCGGTCATAGTTTGCTGTCTAGACTTTGAACAATGTGAAGTTACAGCCGCAGTCCGTATTATCAAAAGTTTAAACGGGTACAGGCCCAAAGCTTAACGCTTAAAGCCTAAAACCCATTTGCAGATTTTAAAATTTAAGAATGTATTAAGTTTTGATTCTTACGTTGTTTATACAAAGTTTTAGGCTTTAGGCTTTAAGCTTTCGGCTTTTAAAAATTATTCGTTGTTTGGCTTTTAGAGAATAACTTTACGGCTCATGAAGCGTACGCATATTATCCTCCTGGTTTTCATTGCACTCAGCATAGGATTGCTGGTAAGTTTTATGGGGAATTTATCAACCTATGAAACCATTGCTTCCGCAAAGCAAAATGACGGCAAAAAAGTTACGATCATCGCGAAGCTCGACAACAGCATGCCGATGGAATACAATGCCATGAAGGATCCCAATTATTTCAGTTTTTATATAATAGATACACTGGGCTCAAAAGCGAAAGTTGTTTATCACTACGGAAAACCGTACGACATGGAAAAAGCGGAACGTATCGTGCTAAAAGGGAAAATGAATGGGGACGTTTTTGAAATAACCCAAAAAGACGGAATCCTGATAAAATGCCCCTCCAAATACAAGGATGATCCGGAAGCTGCGAAAAAAAGCCTTAGTAAAACCCAAGAGTAATTATGGAGTATGTTGGTGAACATTTGATGCCGGGTAAGCTGGGTCAGTTTTTTGTGGTGCTCTCTTTTGCCGGATCCCTGGTTGCCTGCATTTCGTATTTCAAATCTGCCAATGCCAAAACTTTAGAAGAATCTGCTTCCTGGAGAAGAATGGCACGGTTTGCATTTATACTAAATGCCATTTCCGTATTCGTCGTTTTCGGTACGATTTATTTTATCATTCACAAACACTATTTCGAATACAATTTTGCATGGGAACATTCCAGCAAAAGCTTGGATCCGAAATATATGCTGAGCTGCATCTGGGAAGCACAGGAAGGAAGTTTTTTGTTGTGGATGATGTGGAATGGCGTATTAGGAACCGTTTTGATGTTTCGCGCACGAAACTGGGAGGCACCCATGCTTACCATTATCAGTTTTGCGCAATTTTGTCTTACCACGATGATTCTGGGAGTTTACGTCTTCTCGTTCCAGGTAGGGCATAGCCCTTTTATGCTCGTCAGACAATTATTTCAGGACGCTCCGATATTTCAGCGGGCAGATTATTTGTCGATTCCTCAAATGCAGGATGGCCAAAGTCT
>DASXNJ010000351.1:0-12095 GCA_036495145.1 Puia sp. | reverse complement strand
GGTTGCTTGTTCCATTTGAGAATGGTAGCCTCCATGATGCTTTCACCCATTTTCGGCATTAACAAATCGACAATCGCCATGAAGATGATCTTTAGATTCGGTCAAAAGTATTAATTAATTACCTAAGTCATGCAGGCCACTTTAAAGCGGTTGTGACAAAATAAATATTCTTAACAAGTTGAGCACATTTATCGCTGTCAATTCTATATTTCGTTGACGATCAAAGCGAAACCAGAGTTTGCGGGTAATGATTTCCCGGTCGTCTCCAGCGGCAATCCAAACCGTTCCCACAGGCTTTTCTTCGGTGCCTCCACCGGGACCCATAATTCCGGATGTTGCGATTGCAAAATCAGTTTTCATCATTTCAAGGGCTCCGCTGACCATTGCTCTGACGGTTTCTTCGCTTACTGCGCCGTGTGCAGATAAAATATCCGGATTTACACCCAGCATTTTACTTTTTATGTCATTGTCATAGGCAATGACAGATCCGTGAAAATAAGTGCTGGAACCAGGAACGCTGGTGATCAGGTGTGCGACGTATCCACCTGTACAACTCTCTGCGGTTGAAACAGACTGTTTTCTTCCAGTTAATAATTTGCCCAGCACTTCCTGCAGGCTGATGTCTTCATCTGTAACCAGCCACTCACTGACAAGGGATTTCAGATTATTAAACGCCTGGTCCAATTCCCGATCCATTCCGTCTGCCTGATCAGCATTTATCGTCAGGCGTAAACGCACCATGCCATAGGCTGGCAGATAGGCGAGTTTTATATGCGATGGAAGGACCGATTCAAATTCGCTGATATGATCGGCTAAGGTAGATTCACCGACACCGGCCGCCAGCAACGTCCTGTGCGAAATGAATTGGGTTTTGAAACGGTTTTTTAAAAGGGGAATAATGTCACCGGTCATCATGCCTTTCATCTCATGCGGAACACCGGGCATTGAAATAAATATTTTATTATTCTTTTCAAACATCATTCCCGGGGCCGTTCCCCGTTTATTTTGAATCACGGTACATGAATCCGGCACTTCGGCCTGTTTCAGGTTACGTTCTATCAATGGACGCTTAAAGATCTTTGTGAAAATATTTATTACATTCTCCAATGCTTGTTCATTTACAATCAGGGTGCTGTTAAAATATTCACAAAGGACAGATTTAGTGATGTCATCGGTTGTTGGTCCGAGCCCACCCGTAATTAATATCACTTCAGCTTCATCAGATTCCTCTGTGAGCGCATTCAGAATATCCGTTCTGCCGTCGCCGACGGCCACTCTTCTTCTGACCCAGAAGCCTGCTTTATTCAGTTCCTGAGCCATCCAGGCACTGTTTGTATCAATCACCTGGCCAATCAATAATTCATCTCCAATTGTTATGATAGATAGGTTGGTCATACAGCTATTAACCGTGAAGAAATATTTTTGTTCTGCTATCAGATGATTTCAGGGAAAAATGTCTTCAGCAGGTTTCGCATGGTTTCCGGCATGACCGTTTTTTCGAAGGTTTTCATTTTTACAAAATAGAGGGTGACTTTCCCGATGGTAAGCAATTTTTTTTCCTGGTTGAATACTTCGTGTTCGAAAAAGATTCGATGATCGACCGGAAGTTCCCGCATGATGGTTTTTATTGTCAACAGGTCGTCGTAATGCGCCGGTCTCAGGAATTTGGTTTGCATTTCAACGACCGGCATCATGATGCCCGCAGCCTCCATTTCCTTATAGGTAAATCCAAGATTGCGAACAGATTCAGCGCGGGCGACTTCGAAATACTGGGCATAATTGCCATAGTAAACCACATTCATCTGGTCTGTTTCGGCGTAACGAACCCGGATCAGGGTTTCTGTTATAAACACTTTTTATAATTGATAATTGATAATAGTTTTATTTGCCCATCATGCCATCCACGCTTACCCGTCCGGGACCAACGATCAAAATCGTAAACACACTGGTGAGGAAGACTACGGCGAGTTCATAATTTTTCAACTGTTGTCCATGATGAAAAATAAATACGGCGACAGATAATTCAAACACGATAATGAAGGCAACGATACGGGTAAACAGTCCGAGTGCAAGTAACATCGAGCAAAATAATTCTGCAAGAATTACCAAAATGAGTGAATTGCGGTGGCCGATGCGCAGCGGATCGTAAAAGGTTGGTGCGATTTCACGGAAGTTTGAAATTTTTGGCAAGCCATGCAGGATCAGGAGTAACAGGCCGGTAGCAACCCTTTGTACCAAAAGCGCAAAATTGAAAGCGCCGTCGGAATATCCGGTTGATAATAATTTTCTCATCTGTAATGATTTGCTTCAAAAGTAAAGTATTTGCACTTTTCGCAACTTGATCTAAAGAAATGTTAATCATGTCAGTTATCCACAAGCTGTTTGGAACAATCTTTGGTATTAGGGGAAATAATTCAGAAACTTGAGCGCGCGATTAATATATCCCTGATGAAACGATCGATTCTTCCATTCTTTCTTTTATTATGTTTTTTTGCGGAAGCACAGCAGACATTCTGGCTAACCGATCCACAGGCAACTTATAAGCAGGCACAGGAATACTATCAAAAACAGTATTATAGTCTTGCTTATCCGATATTCAAACAGCTTGAGCAGGATCAGGTGGCGCGTCCCCAACTCTATGAGTCATTTAATTATGAAAATGTACATTATTATAACCTGGTTTGTTCACTCAACCAGGATGATAGTACAGCGGTTCATCCGGCTGAAATGTATATTGAAAGAGATGATAATGCCGGCCGGACGGAGATGCTGGCCTATTACCTGGCGGAATATCAGTTCCGTCACGGAAATTATGAAGCCGCCTTAAAACTTTATGAAAGTTCAGGTATTGAAAACCTCAATAACGAAGAGATCGCCAATCTGAAATTCCATAAAGGGTATGCATATTTTATCAAAAAAAATTTCGATCTGGCCAAGCCACTTTTTGATGCCATCCGGCAACTGCCCAAAAGCGACCATTATATTGATGCCAACTACTACTACGGATATATCTGTTTTTACCAGAAGAACTACAGTGAGGCGCTGACGGCTTTTAATGTCGTAGAAAATGATCCGAAATACGATCATATTGTTCCGTACTACATTGCCAATATTTACCTCGTACAAAATCAAAAAGAGAAGGCCATCTCTTATGCAGCAGCCAAACTGGCCAGCGGGAATCAGTACTATACGCCCGAGCTCAAGCAACTTGTCGGGCATGCATATTATGATGAGAAAAATTTTGTCAAGGCGCTCCCATTCCTTGAGTCTTATGTGAACAGTTCAAAAACGGTAAGCCGTCAGGACTTATTTGAATTATCGTATTGTTATTATCAGGCGGAAAATTACAAAAATGCTATTGACGGGTTTAAACAGCTGGGTGGAAAAGAAGACTCACTGGCGCAAAATGCCATGTATCTGTTGGGAGACGCTTATCTGAAAACCGGTCAAAAAGCAAATGCCCGGAATGCCTTTCTGTTTTGTGCATCCAACAGCAGTTATCCCGTTCAAAAAGAAATTTCACAATTTCATTATGCCAAGCTTTCCTATGAACTGGGATATCCGGATGTTGCACTCTCTGAATTTCGCAGTTTCCTGGAGCAGTATCCGAATTCAACTTATGCACCGGAAGCCCGTGAATTATTACTGAATGTTCTTGCCAATACAAGCAATTATAAAGATGCGCTGGCTCTGATGGATAGTGTGAAGAATCCTTCGAATAATGCCCGCCAGCTTAAAGCCAGAATTCTTTACGGGAGGGCCACTGAACTGATCAACGATGGTATGCTGTCGAACGCAGCAGAACTGCTTGACCGCGCTTCACGTGAGCCCAATAACAAAGAACTTCTTCCCTTTATAAATTTCTGGAAAGGAGAAATTGCATATCGCACAAACCACCTGGACGATGCCATTCCCTTTTTTGTTGAATACCTGAATACACCCGAGCAACGGGGAGAAGTGAACCCTGTGAATGCAAAATACAGTCTCGGATATTGTTATATGAAGAAGGAGAACTACAAGGAGGCATTGAATTATTTCCAGCAGGTAGCCCGCAATCCTGGCATCCATGCGACGCCGCTTGAACAGGATGCTTTTATCCGAAGCGCAGATTGTTATTATATGAACCGCGATTTTAAAACCGCCGTTCCCATGTATAACAAAGTGCTCGAGTATTCCTGGCCGGCTTCCGATTATGCGACTTTTCAAAAAGCGATGGTTGCCGGTGTAAATAATTCGTCAGAAAAAATAGAACTGATGAATGGCCTGATCCGGAAATATCCGGGATCCGATCTGGTGGCCGATGCCAATATGGAGATCGCCAATACTTATCTATCGAATGAACAATACAGGGAATCGCTTCCTTTTTTAAAAATTGTTATTCTCAGTAGCAGTAACGATGCCCTGAAACCCCGGGCGCTGCTGCGTTCCGGATTGGCTAATTATAATCTCGGTAATAATGCTGAGGCGCTTAGCAAATACAACGATCTGCTTAAAAATTATCCGAATTCCGTAGAAGCCCAGGAGGCGCTGGACAATGCAAAATCCATTTATGTGGAAGAGGGAAGATCCGGTGAATATGTAAATTTCGCAAAGGGAATGGGTATTGCCATTTCGGCAAGTCAGGAAGACCAGCTTGCCTATCAGGAAGCCGAAGTGCAATTCAATAATGGAAATTTTACCGGTGCCCAGCAAAAATTTGAAGACTATCTCAAAAAATTTCCGGATGGCAAATATGCATTGGAGGCCAATTTTTACAAGAGTGAAATGTATGCCAGCCAGAAGAATTGGGCAAAAGCAGTAACCGGTTATCAACTGGTCGCCGATAAGGCGCCCAACAAATTTGCAGAAAAATCCATTCTGCAGGCGGCCCGTATCAATTTTTTTAATCTGAAGGATTATGCCAGAGCTGAGATATATTATGCCAAGCTGAAGGATTTCTCTTCTTCACAGGAAAATAAAATGGAAGCTATGCGCGGATTGCTTCGCTGTCAGTTTGAACTGCAGGAGTGGGCTATCGCGAGTGACAATGCCAAGGATTTGTTAAGTGTAAAAGGCATTGGTTCTGATGATAAGATTCTCGCCAGTATGATCGTTGGCAAATCCTATCAGGCAAATGCTCAATGTGAGTCGGCGATCCCCTATTTTAAAACGGTCGCTTCTCTCAGCCGGGCGGCTTATGGAGCAGAAGCCCAGTACCAGATTGCTGCCTGCCAGTTTGAACAAAACCGCTTAAAAGAATCAGAGAAATCAGCCTTCGAGGTAATTCATAAATCCGGATCCTATGAACTATGGGTTACCAAAAGTTACTTTCTTCTGGGAGATATTTATCTGAAAGAAAAGGACTATTTCAATGCAAAAGCGACTTTTCAAAGTCTCGTGGAGAATACAAAGATTGAAGAGATCCGGGTACAGGCGGAACAACGGCTCGACGAAGTAAAAAAAGAAGAAGCCGGCAGTAGTAAAATCAGCAATGAAAATTGAGATATTTCTGAACGTATAGAAAATTATGAAGGGAATTATTTGTTTAACGATGTTTATCCTGATGCTGTCCGTAGCTGTGAAAGGACAGGATTCGCTGAAAAAGAAGACCATCAATATCACGTCTACTTTTAAGCCGGCCCTGAAAAATACAGCCAAACTGAATTTTAATGCAGAAGCGCCGCTTATTGATACCAGCCACCCGGATTTAAAATATAATCTGCCTACGCAATTTCTTTCTCTCACTTATCAGCCAAATGGTTTGAATCCTGTTGCATTGCCTGCAGACAGCATCAAAACCTGGAACAATGATAATTATATCAAAGTGGGGGCGGGGAATGTTCATCTTCCTTATGTGCTCGCGGGGCTCAGTTTTGGCGACCGGAAAAAATCGTTTTTTAATATCTCTGCGGAAGGATATTCATCCAAGGGTAAACTTCCTTTTCAGGAAAACAGTTTGTTAGCCGCTTCTGTAAGCGGAACCATCAAGGCGGCAAACAACCTTGAATGGGACGGAGCGCTTGGTTTTCGGGCGGATGGCTATTATTTATATGGCTTTCAACCTGACACATTAAAATTTGCAAAGAGCCAGCTACAGCAGCAGTTTTTTACATTCGATGGAAGACTGGGACTGCGGAATACTGTTCCCAGCAGTTACGGCCTGACATATAATCCCAACATAAAGATTGCCGCATTCGGTTTGAACAATTCACCCCGGACTTCTGAAGCAGACATGGTATTCAATGTGCCCGTGGAAAAAATCCTCAACGAACATTTTGCCATTGATCTGGCATTTACGGCAGATATTACCAATTATTCTTACCGCGGCGCTTCTGCCATCAATAACGATCTGTTTTTTGTTTCACCGGCTGTGGTTTATCATTCAGATAATATTGCCCTTCATCTTGAAATGACGCCATCCTGGGACCAGTCTGATTTTCACCTTCTTCCCAATTTCAGGGCAGAATATACTACGGATGATAAAAGGTTCACCCTTTTTGCCTCTCTGGACGGTTATTATGATAAAGGAAGTTTTAAAAGGTTCGCCGGAATCAACCCCTGGCTTTGGGAGCCTACGACACTGTTGAATACCAGGGTTAACGAATTTTTTGGAGGTTTTAAAGGTTCCCTTACCAATCATATTTCTTATCTGGCAAAAGCCGGTTTTTCACAGTCACACAATATGCCTCTTTTTTTGAATGACAGCCTGGATGGTAAAAATTTCCAGGTCGTGTATGAAGAAAGGCTGGATGATTTCAATGTGCATGGCGAGATCAGTTACGTAGAAGGAGAAGATCTGAATATCACAGCGGGTCTGACACTCCATAATTATAAAACGACCAGCGAGTATAAAGCCTGGGGTTTGCTTCCCTTTGAATTTACAACCAGTTTCCGCTGGCAGCCGATGAAAGATCTTTGGCTAAAGGCGGATCTGCTGGCTTTTGAAGGGGGATATTTCCGCAATGTAAATAAGATAGTCGCCAGTACTACGGGAGGATTTGACATCAATGCCGGGGTTGAATTCAGGATTGCCAGACAGCTGAATCTCTGGTTGCAAATGAATAATTTATTTAACGATAAATATCAGCGCTGGAATCAGTATTCTGTGTATGGATTTAATATCTTAGGGGGTGTCATATTTTCATTCGGAAGATAGCCCCATTTAAATCTCGCTATGTACGCGATTCTGAACAGATATCTTTTTTTGCATAAAAGTATTCCGATACCCGGACTGGGTACCATTTGTATGGAAAGTCAGGCGGCAACCATCGATGCCAGTACGAGAACCATACATCCGCCGGTTTACCGATTTCGGTTTGATAAATTTTTTGATTCACCTGATAAGGATCTTTTTGCTTATCTGTCCGCCCAGCAAAAGATTTCAGACTATGAAGCATTAAGGCAATACAATGATTTTGCTTATTCCCTGCGTGATCGTCTCAATTATTTCCGGGAAGCACCCTGGGAAGGATTGGGTACTTTAAAAAAAGATGACATGGGGGACATTCACTTCGAATCCTCTATATTGAATCCATCTTTTTTGCAACAGGTACCTGCCGAAAAAGTGATTCGCACGAATGCAAAACATATGCTGCTGGTCGGAGACCGCGAACGGTCGAGCAGGGAAATGAGTGACTGGTTCGCAGAAGAACCCATTCATGGCAACAAGCTCTGGTGGCTGGTTGCGCTTATCGGTGGTGTTGCGGCCGCCCTGATCATTATGATTCATTTTTCTTCCAGGGGATGGAATGTAGAATCTACCGGTAATCAACAGACTATTCAGGTAAAATAATTCATCCGTCCCGCCTTGGGCGGAACGGGTCAATCCTTCATTGATGAATCCTTCAGATGAATTGATCGTTAAATGCCCTGTGTGTAATAATGAGAACACGTATTTCGTGTTGAATGTGAAAGATCATTCTGTTAGTGGCGAATTTTTCGATGTCTTCGAATGTTCTCAATGCAGTCTGCGAATTACAAATAATGCACCTTCGGTTAAGAAAATCGGTATTTATTATGAATCGGAGGATTATATTTCACATAGTAATACGCGAAAGGGAATTATAAATAGTTTATATCATTCCGTCCGGCATCACACGTTATCCGTCAAATTTCGCCGGATTGAAAAGTCTACCGGGCTAAAAATGGGGCATCATCTGGACATTGGTGCGGGTACAGGGGCATTTGTTCAATATATGAATGGACACGGGTGGAAGAGTCAGGGTATTGAACCAGATGACAAAGCGCGGGAGATAGCGCAGCAGTTTCATAAGACGAGTTTATTGCCTGCGGAGATGTTCGAAACTATTTTACCGGAAAGTTTTGATGCAGTCAGTATGTGGCATGTACTGGAACACGTGCACGATCTGTATCCATATATGCAGCAGATAAAAAAGATTTTAAAACCCCGTGGACAGGCATTTATTGCGGTTCCGAATTATACCAGTTTTGACAGTATGAAATATGGATCTTTCTGGGCAGCCTATGATGTTCCCCGCCATTTATACCATTTCTCACCGGCTTCCATGAGGTGGTTATTGTCAACTGCCGGATTTCAATTAATACAAATAATACCGATGTGGTATGACAGTTTTTATATCAGCCTGCTAAGTGAAAAATATAAAAATGGTCATGTATCTCTTGCGAAAGGCTTTTTCAGCGGGGCAATTTCTAATTTAAAAGCGCTTGGAAATAAGGAGAAGTGCAGTTCGCTTATTTATGTCGCCTGCAAGGGACAGAATTAGTGTGTTGAGTGTGTAAGCGTACAAAATGGATCGATGGGAAAATTAAATGTGAAGGAGCTTCCCGCTTCAAGCCTCCTGCTTCATGCTTCCAGCCTGATGTTCAATTATTCAGTCGAACTTCATACATATTGGGCCAGAGTTTGCCGGTGATATAAATTTTATTTTTTGCAGAATCCCAGGCTATTCCATTCATATAATCCACATCAGGATTTTTTAGTTTTACTTCTTTCTCCAGGTTGCTGAAGTCAGCTTTTCCCAACACTTTTCCCGAATTTGGGTCTATCCGGATAATATAGGGTGTCTGATAAATATTCGCCAGTATATTTCCGTTTACAAATTCGAGTTCATTTATATTTCCAACAGGTCCGTTATTATCTGTAACACCCACTATCCGATTGGTTTTAAAAGTTACCGGATCAAGATAGGTCAGATTGCTGCTGCCGTCGCTCATAATCAGACTCCTGCCATCGGTCGTCATGCCCCAACCTTCTTTACTGGGAAAGGTAAACTCGCCAATTTTTTTAAATGTTTTCAGATCGTATATGAATCCTTTTTTGTTTGTCCAGGTGAGCTGATAAAGTTTATCTCCCAGGATGGTAATTCCCTCCCCAAAATAAATTTTTCTATCCAGTTCGACCTTTACCGCGATGTTACCCGTGACCGGATCGACGATACCGACGATCGATCTTGTTTTATCGTTGCCTTCCGGCGCACCGGAACTCTCAAACAATTTGCCGTTGTGCATCAGGAAACCCTCGGTGTATGAATCTTTGTCGTGCGGAAGGACATTCAATATGGTATAGTTTATTACAGGTGCCTCATTGTTTACTGTCGTTTCTGCAGTTGTATTTGAATTTTCTGATGGGCCGGAAGAGTCTCTGCAAGCTGCTATGCAGGTGATGATCAGCATGAACGATGCAAAAAATTTAGTCATATTTCAAAATGGTCCGCAAAAATAATCTAAAAGACTAAAGCCTAAAGCCTAAAGCTTAACGCTTAACGCCTAACGCCTAAAGCCTAACGCCTGAAACAAAACAGACTTGCCAAATCTAAATAAAAAAGCGTCTCCCATGGAAACGCTTTTGAATATACTGTAAAATTTTAGGCTTTAGGCTTTAGGCCTTAAGCGTTGATATGTGCTTCAATTTTTTTTACAAAGTTGCTCTTGGGCTGGGCACCGACCAGTTTGTCGACCACTTTTCCGCCCTTGATAAAAAGAATAGCGGGAATGGATGTAATACCATAATTTACAGATAACTGCGGATTGTGGTCAACATTCACTTTGCCGACATTAATCTTACCATCGTATTCTTTAGAAAGTTCTTCAATCACAGGACCAATTGCGCGACAAGGGCCACACCATTCAGCCCAAAAGTCAATGATCGTCAACTTATCAGATGCAAGTACCTTCTCCTGAAAGTTTGCATCGGTGTATTCAAGTGCCATATGTATATATTTAATTTGATGTAAAAATCAGTCTATTTTCTTTAATTCTTTGTCGTTTGACGGACAACCGCGCATTTTCATTTTCTACTGCATTATCAACACGCGTCCATTATTACAAATTTGTCTCCAGATGTCAGCGAAGTCCATTATGTCATATTCCTCTCATGAAGTAACAACCTGAACGTCAAACTCAGGACAGTCCTGCAAAAAGGCAGCCATTTCGTCATTCATCTCAAACCCGTTTTCAAGGCTGTACAGGCTGATTTTAGCATTTGTTTTAGATTCCTGAATATTAAATTTCAGGGATGCCTTGCCAGGATGTTTCCGGATATTTTTTTCCAGAAATTTTACCATATGATCATTTAAATGACGTGCATCAAGATCGATCACCAGTTGCTTTGTTAACATGGACTTAATGCTTTCCAGCAAAAACATTTTTTCAACTTTGAATTCAAATTCAGGACGGTTATACCGGGTTTTAAAATAACCGGTCATGAATATATTTTTTCCTTTTTCCAGATAATTTGAAAACCGCGCATAATCCTCGCTCCATAAAATAAATTCAGACTTTCCGGAATAGTCTTCAATTGTAAAAGATCCGAATTGCTTGCCGGTTTTCGTTACGCGATGTTGTGCATCGATAACGAGTCCTGCCAGGCGGAAGGATTTTCCCGGATTAGCCTGCAAACTCACAGCATCTTTTACTTCATTGTAATCTGAGAGGGAAAGTATTCCGTAGTGATTGATTTCAAATTTGAAATGGTCAAGCGGGTGTCCACTCATAAACATGCCTGTCACTTCTTTTTCATGATCGAGCAATTCAGTAAGCGACCATTGTTCACAATTCCCGATCTTCGGAGACTGCACTTCATAACCGGCAGATGACCCACCAAACAGGGTATTGCTGTGTTGTACATTTTGTGCCTGCACCACATTTCCAAAACGAATCATTTTTTCAAGGCCTGTCACTGTATCCCCCGGAGCTATATGAAAATACTGGGCGCGATGCAATTGGGTAAAACAGTCAAAAGCGCCAGCGTAGGCAAGACTCTCTAAAGTTTTTTTACTGACCGTGCGTTGATTGATACGTTTTACCATATCAAAAATTGAAATATAAGGACCGTTTTTCTCTCTTTCCTCAATCAAAGAAAATACCGCGGCCTCACCAACGCCTTTTAATCCGCCCAGTCCAACCCTGATTTCAGCTTTGCTGTTTACCGCAAAGCCCTGTTTGGATTCGTTGACATCTGGTCCCAGTACTTTTAAGCCCATCCGTTTACATTCTTCCATGAAAAAGGTAATTTTTTCGATATTACCCTGATGGTTCAGTACCGCAGCCATATATTCAGAAGGATAATGTGCCTTCAGATATGCCGTCTGATAAGCGACATAAGCATAACAGGTGGAATGAGATTTATTGAATGCATACTGTGCGAATGCTTCCCAGTCGGTCCATATTTTTTCGAGTGCAGCAGATGCGTGTCCTTTTGCGGTTGCTCCGGCAATAAACTGGCTCTTCATTTTGTCAAGGATGGATTTCTGTTTCTTACCCATTGCCTTTCTCAGAACATCCGCATCCCCTTTGCTAAAGCCGGCCAGTTTCTGTGCAAGAAGCATCACCTGTTCCTGATAAACGGTGATGCCATAAGTATCTTTCAGATATTCTTCCATTTCAGCCAGATCGTACTGAATAGGTTCCCTTCCGTGTTTTCGATCGATAAATGCCGGAATATATGCCATGGGACCGGGTCGATACAACGCGTTCATGGCAGTGAGGTCATCGAATTTATCAGGCTTCAGATCGCGCAGGTATTTTTGCATTCCGGGGCTTTCAAACTGAAAAGTGCCGATCGTATCGCCCTTCTGGTATAATTCAAATGTTTTTTTGTCGTTCAGCGGGATCAGGTCAATATCTATGCTGATACC
>DASXNJ010000350.1:0-2967 GCA_036495145.1 Puia sp. | reverse complement strand
GTATAAGATACCTGAGTGAAATTCATGAAAGCATAGAAGAATATAATAAGCTGGTAGAGCAACAAAGTTCTATCGCCTCAACATTGTACAGATTAAGGGGTGCTTTGGAAGAAATAGAAAAGGGAGATAAAAATCAATCTGCGCTGACGGAGTTGCAAAACCGGATAACTTATTATGAAAATCTGCTCACACCGGTAAGTCGCAAATTATTGAAGGGATGGCCCGAAAAAATAAAATCTTATCAGACCGACGAATATATATACACGGTTCGCAACCAGGAATTCAGGCAATCACTTTATTCGATCAGTTTATCGGGAACCCGTATTCCCAGAATTCTTCTTCCCAAATACAGCGACTGGGGGGACATCCTGCGCTGGCAGGCGCAGGAAAATGTGCCTGGTTCCTTTCCATTTACCGCCGGTTCTTTTCCCCTGAAAAGAGAAACGGAAGATCCGACACGCATGTTTGCCGGCGAAGGTTCTCCGGAAAAAACGAATAAGAGATTTCACTATCTCTCGGAATCGCAAAATTTCATCCGCCTCAGCACTGCATTTGATTCAGTTACATTATATGGTGAGGATCCGGATCCCCGGCCTGATATCTATGGCAAGGTTGGAAACAGTGGCGTAAGTGTTTGTACCGTCGATGATGCAAAAAAATTATATAGCGGTTTTGATTTGTGCGATCCGAAAACTTCGGTGAGTATGACCATCAATGGTCCGGCACCGATGATCCTGGCTTTTTTTCTGCACGCCGCGATTGATCAGGAATGCGAAAAATATATTACTGAGAAAGGACTATGGGACGAGGTGAATGAAAAACTTCTAAAAAAATTCGGCGATGCCAGAACGCCCCGTTACCAGGACGCAGAATCTGCCGGATTACCAAAAAAACATAATGGCCTCGGCTTAAAATTACTCGGTATCAGCGGAGAAGATGTTTTGCCTCCGGAAGTTTATCTGTCATTAAAGGCAAAGGCATTGAGTCAGGTGCGTGGGACAGTGCAGGCAGATATTCTGAAAGAAGATCAGGCGCAGAACACATGTATTTTTTCCACCGAATTTGCATTGAAACTGATGGGTGATGTGCAGGAATATTTTCAGGAACATCAGGTTCGTAATTTTTACAGCGTCTCGATTTCAGGATATCATATTGCTGAAGCCGGCGCGAATCCCATTACACAGCTTGCCTTCACGTTGGCCAACGGTTTTACTTATGTGGAATACTATATCAGCCGGGGAATGAAAGTTGATGAATTTGCGCCCAACCTTTCTTTCTTTTTCAGCAACGGTATGGATCCCGAATATAGTGTGATCGGCAGAGTAGCCCGGCGAATCTGGGCAAAGGCTATGAAATATAAATACAAGGCTAACAAGCGAAGCCAGACTTTAAAATATCATATTCAGACCAGCGGCCGCAGTCTGCATGCACAGGAAATAGATTTCAATGATATCAGAACAACCCTGCAGGCGCTTTATGCAATTTATGATAACTGCAATTCCTTACATACGAATGCCTATGACGAAGCCATTACAACACCAACCGAAGAAAGTGTTCGCAGGGCAATGGCAATTCAGCTCATCATCAATCGTGAACTGGGAACCGCGAAAACGGAAAACTTTATCCAGGGATCTTATCTCATCGAAGAACTGACGAATCTGGTTGAGGAAGCTGTGATGAAGGAATTCGACCGGCTGACAGAAAGAGGAGGCGTACTGGGAGCCATGGAAAGAATGTACCAGCGTAACAAAATTCAGGAAGAGAGTATGTTATATGAAAGCCGCAAACATAGCGGAGAGTTGCCCATCGTAGGCGTGAATACTTTTTTAACAAGCGGCGGCTCAAAAACAATTATACCCAATGAAATTATAAGAAGTTCTGATCTTGAAAAGCAATGGCAAATCGACAATCTGAATCATTTTAAAAAAATAAACAGAGAACGTTCTGCCGCTGCTTTGCAGAAGATAAAACAATCCGCTGTTCAGAATGGAAATATTTTTGCTTCCCTGATGGAAACCGTAAAATATTGCAGCCTCGGCGAAATTACACACGCATTGTATGAAGTGGGCGGACAGTACAGACGCAATATGTAACAACTGTTAACTGCTTACGTCTAACCGGAGCTGTCAACCCGCAATTGATTTATTATACGATACGCTCTCAATCCACGCTTTTACTTCTTCTTTGCTCTTATTTAGTTTTTTGGAAAGATTTTCAAATAGTTCCTCTTCGTTACCATGATTTAAAACGAGATCCGAATCTGTTATACCGGGATTTATTTCTTTTATTTTTTCCTTCACCTCATCCCACGAGCTGACAGAATTCATAAACTTTTCCATATAAGATATTTAGCTTCGGTCTGTCAGATCTCTTGTGCTTCTGATCAGCCCTATACCTGCAAAAAAGAATAGCAGACCTAAAATGCCATAGACCATTACAGATTTAACACTATGGTTTGTACCCGTGTTCCCCTGTACAAAATTATATGCTGCGAAGATGAGGCCTGCAATACCAAGTATTGTCAGTATGACTCCGAATAATCGTTTTTCCATAATGGAACTGATTGCAAAGAGCATGCCCTGAGGAGATTAAAAACGCAGGTTGGGATGACTAACCCTTCAATTCCTGTTATTCAATTGGGAAGATTAAAGCCTAACACTCAACGTCTTCTGGCAATAATCAGCAACAGCCTTCCAGACTGGCATGGCACTGGATATATAGATGTATGAACAGGAAAAGTGCAGGTATACTTTTGTTTCGTTTTATGAACGGAGTCACGGAGGTGCTGCTCGTGCACCCGGGAGGCCCATTCTGGATCAATAAAGATATTGGAGCCTGGTCTATTCCAAAAGGTGGTATGGAAGAAGGAGAATCCATTCTGGATGCAGCGAAACGTGAACTCGAAGAAGAAACCGGAATTAGAACAGTAGGTGAATTCATTGAACTTCAACCGGTAAAACAGGGAAG
>DASXNJ010000349.1:0-3888 GCA_036495145.1 Puia sp. | reverse complement strand
TCCGAGACTACCCGAAAAGCCGGAAAATATTTTATGATAATATGGAAAAGCCTGATATGCGCCGCTGGTATCTTTTCCATAAACCGGTGTATCATAGTCAATCCCATTGGATACAGTATACATCTGCTGATTGGTAAAAGCCCGATTGTCCCATCGAATTCCACCGGAGAGATCCAGTTTTCCAAATGACTTCTTTACCATCGCGAATGGTCCGACGTCGAACTGATGAAAAGAAGGAATAATAAATGTTGTTCCGTTGGTCGCGGTATTCTGCTGATACATTCCATTGATCCCGGTGGTAATATCCCATCCGTTAAACGAAGGAAAATAATATTTTACATCATATACGTAGGAATTCAGCTGAAGGAATAATCCTGGCACATCCGGTTGCTCGGGGTGACTATACTCCCTTCTTACGCTTCGCTCAAAACCCAGGTTGACAGTCAATCTTCCTGTACCCAGCGCAAAATTATTTGTCGAGTAAACATGATAAAGTTGTACATGCTGGTGTAATGGAGTAATCGCATAGCTGTGCAATTCCTTTTCTGTAACAATTGGTCGGTACGTATCCGAATCAGTAATCTGTTTTGTAAATTGTCTGGTAGCAGAATCGCGGCTTCCGTCAGGGATTTCCTGCAGATCATCAAATAGAGATATATTCAAATGAGAATAACCGAAGGCGCGGTGCAAACCGATTGAGGCAGTGGCATCCGTTTCATTAAAAGCTGTATTGTATACCCGGCCATCGGCCCTGTTAGAATAATTGCTCGCTTCTTTGTGAGATAAACGTCCCATCCATTCCAACCCATTCTTTGTTCCTTCCATCATTGCTGAACCACCAAAGAGCCCGTTGTTAGTTTGATATTCTGCCTGCACATCACCCTGTATTTTGCCCTCCGGCGCCGGAGGAGTCGGTATCAGATTCACAACGCCCGCCAATGCATCGGAACCATACGTCAGGCTGGCCGGCCCCTTTATCACTTCAGCATGATCAACACCATATTGATCCACTTCAATGCCATGTTCATCTCCCCATTGCTGACCCTCCTGTCTCACACCATCATAGAGTGTCAGAATACGGTTAAATCCCAGTCCCCGAATAAATGGTTTGGAAACATTTGGTCCGGTGGTCAGTTGGGTTACACCGGGTATTTTTGAGATGGCGTCGATGATATTGGTACTCAGGTTCCCTGCAATATCTGCATGACTCATCGTAACGATTGGAATCGGACTCCGTTTAATCTGGGTTGCTTTCGACTGACCGGTGACAACGACTGCACTTTGTTCCGTATACTGGAGACCTAAAACAAAATCCAGTACTGCTTTCTCCGAAATGGTTATATCCTTTGTCTGTGTCGAATGTCCGATGGCATGCGCTTCGACCAGATAAGTTCCTGTAGGAAGATTAGCGAACCGGTAGTCTCCGTTTTCATTTGCAACAACCCCCAGTTTCAAATCAGCAATATAAACGGATGCGCCCGGCAACGGTTTACCCGTGGAGCTGTCAGTCACTTTACCCGAAAGCGTTCCAAGATATCCGGAGAAATTTAGTTCCGAGACGGTTTGCGCAGTCGAAATAAAATAAATGCCCGAAAAAATAAATAGTAAAAAAGTCTTCATGAATCTGATTTCTGTTATTACAGGCCGGCCTGTAAATGGATTTAATTAAAAATCAAGCACAGAAATCAGCAGGCGGTCCGCGACTGTCAGTATGCGATCTGTATAAAAAAACAAAATGGCCGGCCGGTTCCGAAAAAATGAATGATGATGACGGAAGCAGAATCGTTTCTGCTATCTGAATATTGGGAAGGAATGGAGCTACCACAACAAGATCATCAATATGGCAATGATATCCGGTTGCAGCGATCTGCTGATCGGGAAGATCCGCAGATGTTTGCGCATCTTTGTGGTTAGCCAGCAGGTCGTGCAGAAATCTTTTCGGAGTTACACAAAAAGAAAACAGCAGTAGAAAAAATCCTGCAGCACAACGCCGTATGTTGGGTAAGTTTTTCAGATCACAAATTTAAAAAGCTTAAGGCTTAACGCCTAAAGCCTAAAACTCTTTAAATGTTAATTGTTAACTGATAATTGTTAATTTATTGCATTCATTAACCGTCAAACTGCCAACCGCCAACCGCCAACTCAGTTAATATTTTCAATAATCCCCGCAATCCCCTGTCCGCCCCCGACACAGGCCGTTACGAGACCATATTTTTTATTCAGTCTTTTCATTTCATGTGTAATCTGGATGGTTAGTTTAGCGCCCGTGCAACCCAGCGGATGTCCAAGTGCAATGGCGCCTCCGTTCTGATTTACAATCTCCGGATTCATTTCAAGCTTTCTTATCACGGCGAGCGACTGACTGGCAAAGGCCTCGTTTAATTCAATTAAATCGATCTGCGCTAAAGTCATATTTGCCTGTTTCAGTGCTCTGGGAACAGCTTCCACCGGACCGATGCCCATCACGCGCGGATGCACGCCGGCACTGGCACAACTGACAAGCCGTGCGATGGGTTTTAATCCCAGTTTATTAATCATACTTTCGCTCATAACAATCACAAATGCAGCGCCATCGCTGGTTTGGGAAGAATTACCAGCAGTAACTGATCCTCCCATTGCAAAAACCGGTTTTAATTTGGCGAGCGCTTCCATCGACGTGTCTTTTCGCGGACCTTCATCTGTATCCATGATAAACTCTCTCTGTTGTTTCCTGCCAGATTTATCGAGAAAGACTTCTTCCACTTTGATTGGCAGAATGCCGGGTTTAAAATAACCCTCCTGAATCGCATGCAGCGCCTTCATATGAGACTGATATGAAAACTGATCCTGGTCCTCCCTGTTTACCTGGTATTCTTTTGCAACCGCTTCTGCCGTGAGGCCCATATTCAGATAATAATCCGGATCATCGGAGGCTATTGAAAATGAGGGAACGACCTTCCAGCCCGAGGTTGGAACCATCGTCATGCTTTCGGTACCGCCGGCGATGATGCATTCGGCCTGCCCGCTTCGGATTTTAGCCGTAGCGATGGCGATCGTTTCCAAACCACTTGCGCAATACCTGTTCACTGTCATACCCGGAACTCCGATACCCACGGCCCTGGCCGCGATGATCCGACCGACCTGCAGGCCCTGTTCTGCTTCAGGAACTGCGTTCCCTACAATTACATCATCAATCTGTTTGGGATCCAGCTGCGGAACGGATGCCAGCAAACCTTTGATCACCGTAATCGCCAGATCATCGGGTCTGTAAAATCGGAATCCGCCTTTTTTTGATTTCGCAACCGCTGTGCGATAACCGGCAATGATATAAGCTTCCTGCATAAAATGTTTTTCTTCTTGTTCAAATATAAAATTTGTCGGGCACTATCTGCTGATACCGACTGTTAAAGTGTTTTATCTTTGCGACGTTTATGTATAAACTGCTTCGCTTTATTTTATTTCTTTTCCCGCCGGAATCCGTTCATCATTTCTCCATGTTCATACTGAATATGGTTTCCTCCACAGGACCTGGCCAGTATCTTTTGCGAAAGGCTTTTTCTGTTAACGATATTTCATTTCAAAAAAAATTTGCCGGAATAAGTTTTAAGAATCCGGTCGGTCTGGCAGCCGGATTTGATAAAAATGCCCTCTACCTGCAAAGCCTGGAAACCCTTGGTTTTGGTTTTATCGAAATCGGAACCGTAACTCCACTGGCTCAGGCGGGAAATCCAAAACCACGGTTATTCCGTCTTAAAAAAGACGTGGCGCTGATCAACCGTATGGGATTTAACAATCATGGGGTGGATATAGTTGCCCGGCGCTTAAAAAAATGGAAGGAGAAATCTGCATCATCCGGAAATCAATCATTGCGGATAGGCGGTAATATCGGAAAAAATAAAAACACGCCGA
>DASXNJ010000348.1:0-2376 GCA_036495145.1 Puia sp. | reverse complement strand
CATCTGCCCAGTCGGTGAAGACGAAAAAGACCTCTCAAAAATTCAGATCCGACATGAATATTTTCGCAAGATCGCAAAAGGCTATCTCAGTGAAATGCAAAATATTCTTAGCGAAACGGAAAAAGACTTTTTTGTATACGCGGGAAAGTTTGCGATTTATATGCAGGCGCTCAGGTTCCTGACAGATTATATTAACAATGATATTTATTACATGATCAGATATGAAGACCATAACCTGGTCCGCGCAAATAACCAGATCATGCTGCTGAAAAAATACAATGAAAACGAAGAAATGTTAAATGACATTTTAAAATCCTGTATGAATTCTGCATAAACACTCATACATCATTCTTCTTCAGCACTTTTTGGAATAATGGAAGGTACCCACTGTCAAATTCAAAAAGCCTTTTTGAAAATGAACGTTTTTTGTATCAATTCACTAATTTTACCCCTGGAATGAAATATTTTATATGCTGGTAAAACCGCTGCCAAATAAAATTCCACATTATAAAATTTCTGATAACGGAATTTTTCCCAATTCAGTCTTTCCTGTTTTATTATACAAAACGCCTTTTCATCTGTCCAACGATCATTCCCCCGTATTAATAGAAAAAGTATTTAATGAAAATGACTGGTCAAATTGCTGGCGGAACGGAATATATACTTATAACCATTATCACAGCATAACGCATGAAGTGATGGGTGTATATTCGGGTGACTGCCATATTTTGTTAGGCGGACACAGCGGAATACAGATTCTCCTTGAGAAGGGTGATGTACTCATCATTCCTGCTGGTGTTGCTCATAAGAACATCGGCTGTTCCATCGATTTCAAATGCGTCGGGGCCTATCCCAACGGAAAGGATTTCGATATCAAACTGGGCAAATCAGGAGAAAGACCCGGAACAGATAAAAATATAAAAAAAGTACCCGTTCCGAAAAAGGACCCTGTTTATGGTAAAGAGGGTTTTCTCCTGGAATTTTGGATCGACTGATTCTTAAAATACCAATGTCGATATGGAATGAGGCAGGCTTTCCATTTTTGCTGCGTTTCCATTCATCCAGAGAAGATATGAAATGGCCTTCTCCGTCTGATTCATTACAACAACCGAAATTTTTCCGTCTGCATTCTGAAAAGCGGTCGTTTGCAGATTATCCCTGTTGGACGAACTGATAATTCTCCGGGCGCCCGGGCGGATAAATTTTGAAAAATGCCCTATATAATAAAATGAATTGGTGAAAATCAATTCTCCTTTTTTTGTATCGGCATGAACAGGTGCAAAACAGAAATTCCCCACGTGATTCGGGCCGCCCTGTTCATCCAGTAAAATATTCCAGTCCGTCCAACCCACGGTTCCGTCATTGAAATCATTTATCATCGAATGACCATAGGTTTCTCCCAGCGACCAGACCTTTATTCTCGACAGGTCAAATCTTTCCGCGCAACCTTCTGTAAAAATCAGATTCTTATCAGGAAAAGTTTCGTTTACCATTTTTACATTGTTAAATAACATCGAACTCCCTGTCCAGGTTTCATACCAGTGAAAACCAATACCCCAGACATATTTCGCTGCTTCAGGATCATTGAGAACCGTGCTGGCTGTCTGATACACAAAGTCTCTGTTATGATCCCAGGCAATCAGTTTTTTGTCTGCCATGCCCTGTGCCTTTAGTGTCGGCCCCAGATATTCCCTGATAAAATCCCTTTCTTCTTCTGCTGTATAATTACAGGATTCCCAGGTTTGTTTGGCAAGCGGTTCATTCTGCAGCGTGAGCCCCCACACGGGAATTCCTTCCTTTTCATATGCATTAATAAACTTAATATAGAAATTGGCCCAGGATTGTCTGAACGCCGGCAGTAATTTCCCGCCATGGAGCGT
The DNA here is from genome assembly GCA_036495145.1 of Puia sp. Taxonomy (GTDB): domain Bacteria; phylum Bacteroidota; class Bacteroidia; order Chitinophagales; family Chitinophagaceae; genus Puia. Next base: position 496 of record DASXNJ010000348.1, on the reverse strand, counting down.
ATCGTGATTGTCTTTCATCCAGGCAGGCGGACTCCAGGGACTAACATATAGCATGAGACGGCCGCCGGCGGCTGCAATAACCTGGTGAATAAACGGGATACGATACTTCCTGTCATGATCTATGCTGAAAGATTTCAAATCCTTGTCTTCATCAGAAACATAAGTATAGCTGCCACTGGAAAAATCGCAGCTCTGGATATTGGTTCTGCCTAAAGTATAACCGATACCATTCACACTATCGTAATAGGATGTGAGCAGCTGCTTCTGAGCGGTTGCGGGAAGTTTAGCAAAAGTTTCCGCAGATGCATCGGTCAGTGCCCCGCCAATGCCCAGCATGGTCTGAAAATGATGCGTGGGATCCACAATAATGCAAACCTGGGTTTCCGGGGGTTGGCCGACATGGTAAAACCGTGAGCTGTCAGAAATTTTTGTCAGACGCAAATCGGTGTTCTCTGCAGTTGTGTAAACGGTCACCGGACCATTCTGAGCATAATTT
>DASXNJ010000347.1:0-15625 GCA_036495145.1 Puia sp. | reverse complement strand
AGGATTACAGACTTATAAAAAAACACCCCGCGGCAAAAGCTGCAGGGCGTGCGTCATAACCAAAAGTAAAAAGTCCTTTAACCGGGTTTTTCGAACTTCTTGTGTATAGGGAATATTCCGGGGCGATTCAACTTCAAAATGAATCTTTCCGGATCTACTGAATCAAATTATTATGTAAAGGAAAAAAGTTGATTCCTGCTAACCAACTTATAAAAGAAAAATATAAAGAATACAATGGAGTTTTTTCAAAATTAGGTGAATTGCTTATTGATGGTCATATGGTTATGACATATATAGATAAAGTATATATAATAAATCCCCATGTAGGAAATGAGAGACGGGAAAGGTGAATCATGCAAGTTCAATTTACAGGTGAGATCAAATGGACCTTATCTGCATTATTTTTTCTTCAAAACTTTCGTTGGGAACCCTGGATTTATTTTTGATCTTACTTTTATAAGTATTGATCGTGTTGACGGAATAACCGAGTATTCCGGCAATTTTCTGGGTATCATGAATACCCATCCGGATGAGGGCAAAAATTCTCAGGTCCGTATTGAGCAACTCCCCTTCTTTTAACCTGACCTGTCCTTCCTCGTTTATCAGCGAGTTAAATTCTGAGGTAAAATTGGGGAAAAGTTTCAGGAAGATCCGGTCAAAATCATGGAGTACTTCCTCCCTCCCCTTTTTCAGATTCAGGTTATTTACCAAAAACCGAATGTCATCCAGTTTGCGGTCCGCAATTTTTAGTTCGACGGATTGAATGAATTTTTCAATACGTGTATAAAATTCTGAATTCCCGCTAAAGAAATAACCTATATACTCTTCCTTAATCTTGTTTGCCTCCTGCAGTTTTGTATTCACCTGCTGTTGCAGTCTGTTAGCGGCCATTACATCTGCTTTCGCCAGCTGGAGTTTTTTTATCTGCCTGTATATGATGAACAGCAAACTGATGAGTAACAATGAGGACAGGGTCACTGCAATGGCATAGTTCACTACTCTTGTATTCTTGTTTTGCAGGATATTCATCTTTTCCGCCTCAATTAACGGAAGAATGGCAGTCAGTTGCACTTTCCTTTGTCTGGCTCCGTAAAAAACGGCATCATTAACGGCTTTTTCTATAAATGTAGAAGCGTTTTTGGCATCTCCTTTCCTGAATAGCAGTGTAGCCAGGTTAAAAATGGCTCTGGTTTCTTTAGTAGAATTCCGGATGTCTTCAATCGCCGCTAATAACAAAAGGTCGATTGCCGTATCCGTTTGTCCTCTCTGAATGTAAATGTCGCTGATGGTAGAAGTTGTCACAGCCACTTCGTGATGGGACATCGGATAATTGTCTGTCAGCTTTTTCAGTCCTGTCAGGGCCATCTCATAGTTGCCCGACCGGATGTTTTTCAATCCGTTGTAATAAATATATTCGAAAGATTCCGGGGCAAGCAGTTTCAGGGATGAATCGATATAGCGATTACCGGAATCATTGTATTGCGGCGCGTAAAAGTGGTCGTTATCATAATCTGCCACATCATAATAGTAACGGGCCATCATTGTAAAATATTCTGCTTTTTCTGTTTTAGAAAGAAGATTCATTTTTACATTCTGTAAAAGATCAAAAGTTTCTTTAAATAGTCCGGCAGATAATAATACAAATCCTTCTTTTATTTTTGCATAGCCAACCAATGAGTCTTCATTCATGACCTCACCTTCCGAAACCATTTTTTGTGCATAGTTGAATGCCGAATCATAATTATAAATCTGGTATTCATTATATAGCTGGGAATACAGGCTAAAAAGATTCGGATGTGAAAAATCCCCTGATTTACGCAGAGCAAGTTTTATGCTGTCTATTCTTTTGTCCTTTATCTGATCATAGGAAGGTGAGGCGGAAATCGCCCGGTTCACTTCCTGCATGAGACTATCGGTCCTGGTCTGTGCTTTTAGCACAACAGAGAACAGGCATAACAAAATCGTTGTGAAAAAATATTTCGTTTTTATGACTTTACCTCCCTGCCTGTCAATTGATAGTTGCGGGCCAAAATAAAACTACCGAATAGAATAGCAGAGAATACGAGCGTAGCCAAAATGCTCATTTTGTAAAATGGAATTCCATCAACGTAGCAAAGCATAAGGCCATTTAAGTCTTTAGGCCTGTTCAGACCCCTTGTCGCTCCATTGCTTGCCCACACGAGAAAATTGGAAACAAGAAAATAAAGAGTAGGTGCCGCGACAGACGCTGCTACAATCCGAAATACATTTAGTTTTTTTATGGCCAGACCTACAAAAACCAGTAATGTAAATAGAAGATAATTCTGCCACTGTCCTTCATAAAAACCCGGCATATCAGAAATGCCGCCCATGTACAATACCTGATAAAACAGATCTGAAACAAACATAGAAAGAACAGGCATTATGAACGCCCATCTTTTGTCCTTTATAACAGCTCCGGCATAAACAGCCATAGCCCACTGGGGAGCAAATCCAAAGGGTCTGCCCGGGATTACGCGATACAATGCAGCCACGATAACCATTAGTATGAAAGACCAGACTATATTTTTAGATGTGTTCATATGATATTTTAGAACTGTAAAATTAATGAATTTAAAAAACCTAAAAACACCTATTTCATTCCCGGAATGGATGCCTGATATATAATTGTATCCTCCAAAGCCCGGACGTCGCATTTTGCTGCATCGAAGGTTACCCATGCCTCCCCTTTATTTCTTTTGAAAATTTCTCCTTCAGATCCGGAAATCTCAGCTGAGCCGGAAAAAAGCAGGAATATTTCGATGGAATGTGAGAACAGGCTGACCGACTTCCCTTTTTCAATTTGCAGACAGACTAATTCAAAATCGGGTGCCGGCGTCTGGTAAACCGTCCGCCCCGGTTCAGTCTGGTTCCCGGTAATTATATTTGGCAACGTTGGCTCAAATTTTATATGCTTCATTAATTCCTTAACATCTACATGCTTGGGAGTCAACCCACCCCGCAAAACATTGTCGGAATTCGACATGATCTCAACGTTCTGTCCCTCCAGGTATGCATGGGGCAGGCCGGCATCCTGATAGACCGCCTGCCCGGGCTGTAATTGTACCAGGTTGAAAAGATAAATCGAAAATATGCCCCGGTCTATATGACCCTCATGGGAATAAGTGATAGCGGCCCTGGCAGCCCAGAAATCTTCCTGCGACTTATTCAGTTTTCCCGCGTTATAATGGATCAGGTTCCGTTCGATAAGTGTTTTTAAATGTCTGTCAACCTGCAACTGGGGCAATTCCATTACATGCTGATATAATTTTTTATAATTATCACCACCAAAAACCGGAACTAGAAAATGCAGCTCAGGAACAGCGCGAAGAATATTTTGCAGGGCTTTTGGATTTTTAAAACCATGCAATAGCCAAAATTCACTTAGTGCCAGCATAAGTTCCGGCTTGTGATTATTATCCTTGAAATTTCTCTCCGGTGCGGTCAGGTCTATACCCCGGTTATTTTCGGCTTCGAATTCGATCTGTGCATTTTCTTTTGACGGATGCACCTGTATTGATAACATATCTTTTACATCCAGCACTTTGAGCAAAAAAGGTAACCTGCCAAATTTCTGTGCAGCCTGTTCTCCCAGGGTCTGTACAGGAAAAGCATCGATATATTCTTTCAGTGACACTGTTTTTTCTGAACCATTTTTGAATTCCGCACTTCCACGGTCATGGGTTCCCAACCAAAATTCGGCATACGTTTCACCCTTTTTGACGGGTAAATTCAACAGTTTCGGCAAGTAGTAAATCCCTCCCCACGCATAGTGTTGCACCTTTCCTGTTATCGGCATTACCCGATCTTTATTCAGTTCCATTTTTTTCATTAGTGGCTCAAAGTAAAGCAAAAATGGCTGCACATCATGAATTCGGGAAAGCCGGTGAACAAATGGCCGCTGACTGGCTTGAATTGCATGGCTTTCAAATTGTTTACCGCAACTGGAGATTCCGCCGTTATGAAGTGGACATCATCGCCAGCAGGGATCATATACTTCATTTTATAGAAGTCAAATCCCGGCATGACGATCTTTTTGGAAAGCCGGAAGACTGGGTAAACCAGAAAAAAGGAAGGCATCTGCTTTCAGCAGGAGTAGCATTTCAGGATAAGTATCCGGAATGGATTCAAATACAATATGATATCGTTTCAATTCTGTTAACACCCGACGGTAAACCGGATTTATTTTTTATAGAAGATGTATATTGGTGGTAATGAGTCAGGCAAACCAATCGCAGATCGATATCATTCTTAGTTATCAGCAAAATTTAGCATTTCATGGAAATGTTATCAATAAACTTGAACGCAGAAAAAAAACGCTGGCCATTACGCGTCTGGTTGCAGTAATCGCAGGGATCAGTTATACCTGGTATTTCTGGCCCGCGGCGGGATTTGTTTTTCCGGGCATTCTTTTGTTTTCAATCATTTTTATTTATCTCGTTTTTAGTGACGCAGATAAATCAACTGCCATTAACCTCCACAAACGATTGATCCGGGTTAATCAGCACGAGCTGGATGCAATTCAACAAAATCTTCAACATTATGAAAATGGGCAGATTTTTGCAGACCCGTCTCACGCATATGCATCAGACCTTGATTTGTTTGGCGCTTCGTCACTATATCAATATATCAGCCGTTGTCATGCTGAACAATCCAAAAAATTACTTTCCGATTATCTGAAAGAATCGATTCCTGCCCCGGATATTTGCGAACGGCAAAAGGCTGCAAAAGAATTATCCGGAAGGCAGGCATATTGTCAAAATCTGCAGGCATCTGCCATGGCGAATCCGCTTACGAATCAGACAGAAGAAAAACTAAAACAGTGCTTTGATGCGCCGGCAGCAGGATTTCTTCATCCGCTATGGAAATGGTTTCAGAATATTTATCCGGTGATTCCGATATCCATTACCGTGTTTTATATAGCAGGAAAATTATCAGATCAGGTTTTTCTAATATGTCTTACAGGATTTTATATCTTATCCGTACTGATAAGCAGGAAAAGCGGGACAGCTCTTGGGATGCTTACTGAGGTCGAACCTGAAATTGAAGGTGTGCGCAAACAATTTATTTTACTGGAAACTGAAAAATTCAAATCGAAATATTTAGAATCACTGCAACAAAGATTAAAACCACCCGATTATAGCTCCACATCAGCCTCTATCAGCGAGTTCGTGGGTATCCTGAAAAAAATTGACTGGCGGTCAAATCTGCTGGTCAATCTGATACTCCAGTTATTTTTTTTGTGGGATCTCCGACTTGTCATTTCTCTGAATGAATGGAAGAGAAAAAACAAAAATCAGTTCAAAGACTGGTTCAATGTTATTGCAGAAATGGAAGTTGCTGTCAGTTTAGCTTCTCTTGTTCATAATGAACCTGAATGGTGTTTCCCTGTTGTAGATGACGATTATTTTCATTTTTCCGGCAGGGAGATCGGCCATCCTTTGCTGTCTCCGGCGATCAGGGTATCAAACGATTTTTCTCTGGAAGGCACCGGTAAAATTGCACTGATTACGGGTTCAAATATGGCCGGTAAGTCTACTTTCCTGAGATCGCTGGGAGTCAATACCGTTCTTGCATTAATGGGTGCACCTGCCTGTGCCCGGCAATTAAATCTGTGTGGGGTAAAACTTCTAAGCAGTATGAGAGTAGCTGATAATCTCGCTGAGAATACATCTACTTTTTACGCTGAATTAAAAAAAATACGGTACATCATTGAATCCGTTGACAGGAAGGAAAAGGTCTTCATTTTACTGGACGAAGTTTTACGCGGAACCAACTCGACTGATCGTCACAGGGGCTCAAAAGCGCTTGTCAGACAATTGTTAGAAAATGGAGCCGTCGCCGTTATGGCGACCCACGACACAGAACTTGCTCATTCGGAATCGGCAAATCTTTCTGTCTACAATTATCACTTTGAAGGCAAGATCATGGAAGAAGAACTCTATTTTGATTATAAAATCAAACCGGGAATCAGCGAAAGCCTGAATGCGACTACACTTATGAAAAAAATAGGTATTCATTTTCAGGATTAATATATTTACGCAAACCTTATTGCAGAAATCAAACTTTTCCATGGCCCAGTCGACTGTTCATTTCCGGACCTTTAGAAGCCTCGTCTCCAAAAACAAGAAAAGATTCCGAAATTTTCTCACCAGAATGGAAAAAAAACCGGTTGGGCAGGTTCGTCTGATAACGCTGGAAGCCAATGAACTGGCCTGGGCCAAAACCGACTGCCTTGACTGTGCCAATTGCTGTAAGACCATGTCACCAACCTATACACAGAAAGACATCACGCGAATTTCAAAATATCTGGGCATGTCGCGCAGTTCCTTTAAGGAAAAATGGTTGTACAAAGACCGGACTGGTGACTGGATAAATAAAAAACAACCCTGTCAGTTTCTCGATCTGAATACTAATATGTGTAATGTTTATGAAGTCAGACCCCAGGACTGCTCCGGATTTCCTCATCACAGTTCAAAAAGCATCAGGGACTACGGACATGTATTTAAGCAAAACGTTGAATTCTGTCCGGCTACTTACCGGCTCGTGGAGATCATGCAGGAGGGGATTTCCGATGGCAAGTGGAAGTTAAAATAAAAATTATGTGGGCTGCTGAAAAAAAAGGGTTTAAAGCCTGGCTTCAGCTGGAAAAATCACTTTCAGATCATTCGGTGGATGCCTATTTGCGGGATTTAGAAAAATTATTACAGTATTTAAGTCTCGAAGAAAAGTCCATCGCTATCGAAAACATTCAATTAAAAGATCTGCAGATATTTTTAAAGTGGATCGGAGGCCTGGGCATGACCGCCAGTTCACAATCCAGAATTATTTCCGGTATCCGTTCTTTTTTTAAATATTGTTTACAGGAAAATCTGGTAAAACAGGATCCCACAGAACTGCTGGAAACACCCAAACTAAGAAGAACGCTTCCCGATTTTCTAAGCGTGGAAGAAATAAACCGGATCATTCAGGCCGTTGATTTAAGTAAACCGGAAGGAGAGCGAAACCGGGCGATACTGGAAACGATGTACAGTTGCGGATTGCGGGTGTCAGAGCTTGTGAACCTGCGAATATCTTCTCTTTATCCTGATCTTGGTTTTATTAAAGTAATTGGTAAAGGCGACAAAGAACGGCTGGTGCCGATCGGAAATGCCGCTCTTAAATTTATCGGGATGTACCGAAGTCAGATTCGCCCACATGTACAGATAAAAAAAGGTAATGAAGATATATTATTCCTGAACCGCCGCGGATCGGGTTTGACCCGTCAGATGATATTTATTCTGATAAAAGATCTCGTCCGGGAAGCAGGCATCAAAAAAACCGTGTCCCCACATACGTTTCGTCATTCCTTTGCGACACATCTTGTGGAAGGTGGCGCTGATCTGCGTGCGGTTCAGGAGATGCTCGGACATGAAAGCATCACGACCACTGAGATATATACCCATTTGGACCGTGCGTATCTGAGAGAGACGCTGCAGAAATATCATCCTGCTTTTCAACCTTAAGGGCCGGTGCTTAACGCCTAACGCTTAACGCCTAACGCTTAACGCTTAACGCCTGACGCTTAACGCTTAACGCCTGACGCTTAACGCTTAACGCTTAACGCCTAACGCTTAACGCCTAACGCTTAACGCTTAACGCCTGACGCTTAACGCCTAACGCGTATGGTTAATAAAATAACTTAACTATATTCAACGCGCCCTGTTTCCATGGAACCCGGTGTGATACACCGGTAACATTTTGTTTGAAATGATCCATGTTGGCTATATACCATTCATAATTTCGCAATAAAGCATCTTTGTTAGAATATTTTGGCTCCCAACCCAGAATTCTTTCTGCTTTCCCGATGGATACAAATGAATCCGTGGCGGCCGTTTCGTATACCCATGGATATATCGGGGATATTTTTAACTTGTTCAGAATACGTAAAATACGGATGGCAAAACCTGCAGGAATACTGCTTATCTTCTTTCCAAATCCCGCGCGATCCAAAACAGCCTGATAATCTTCTCTCATGGTTGTATAAATTTTCGCTCCCACATTAAAAGTATCGTTTGCTGACAACGCGTCGATCTGAGTCGAAATATAGATCGCCTGACAAAAATCTTCCACATCCATGAGCTGGTATTTATTATTACCAGTACCTAAAACCGGAAATCCTTTTCCTGATCTCGCCCAGTCATACAGCATCCCAAATATTCCCAAGCGCTCGGGACCAATAAAGGATTTGGGGCGAAAAATCGGCACACACATCCCTTTTTGGCGAAATTCCAGGCAAATAGCCTCTGCCCCTACTTTGCATATGCCATAGTCACCCACTCCATGAAGTTTGTCTTCTTCTACTAACGGATGATGATCCGGCACACCGTAGACGGCTGTCGATGAAATATGCACCACCCGTTGAATATGATGATCGTATGCGGATTGCAAAACAATGCGCGTCCCATCCAGATCTGTTGAATAAATATCCTTCTTTGAATACAAGGGCAACGCTGCAGCTGAATGGATAACAAAATCAATACCCTGCATGGCTCTTTCCACCGTGGCAGGATGACGTATGTCTCCTTTTATTTCAGTAATCCGGTCTCTTTCAGGATAGTCAAAATCGGCAATATCCAGCGATACAACCTGATGGCCCTTTTCGAGTAAAAAGCGGACCATGTTTATGCCAAGAAAACCAGCCCCACCGGTAATCAGATACTTACTCATTGATAAGATAACGATCTTAAATATTTAGAAAAGTGCGAAGATAATCATTATAGTATCTTTTAACCGCCATCCACTATATTTTGGCAAGGTTGTTGAAAATTATGAAGTATATTTCTATCATTTAAAAGTCAAAAATATATGAGCTTACAAAGATTACTGACCTGCACACTGTCAGGCATTGTTATTGGAATATTGATTGCTCCTGCCAAAGGAACCGAAACAAGAAAGAAGTTATCCGACTCTGTAGACAATATAAAAGACAAAATCAGACGAATCCGTGGAACTACCAATGATGAACTCGAAGAACTGCACGATATTTTCGAACATGAAATTTCAGGATTGCGTGATGATATCCGGGAAAGAGTACTCAGGTTGATTGAAGTGAGCAAAAAGGGTTATAATCATGTTAAGTCTGAAACACTGTCTTGAGCTTAAAGCTTAAGGCATTCATTTATTTGTTCATCTACCGGGACGTTGTAATGAGATTTATAAATTTCATTACTGACTATTTAATTGCTTTGAGCTTTAGGCTTTACGCCTCAAGCCTTGTAAGAGAAGGCTCATCAAAATAACTCCGAGTGCACCTATTGCATTCAACCAGAGGAAACTGACATTTACGATTTCTTTCTGATTCATAATGTGGATACTCACTACGAAAAGTTCAACAACTACCGCGCTGATGAATACAGGGGTTGCGCTTACCCGTTTAAAATAAAAAGCTACTAAAAAGATACCGAGAATCACTCCATAAAACAAAGAACCGAGTACATTAACAGCTTCAATCAGGCTGTTACCAATGTTATAGGCCAGTTGGGCGACAACCACGCAAAATATTCCCCATAATAATGTATACAACTGAGAATAATAAAATTCGATTTCCCGGCTCATAGGTACTTTAACAGATCGTTTGTGAATATCATTAATTGTCGCCGATGCCAGTGAATTCAGAGCAGCAGCAATGGATCCCCAGGCCGATAAAAATATAACGGCAATCAGCAGTCCGACCAACCCTTTCGGAAGGTGATCCACAACAAAACGCAGGAAAATATAATTCGTATCATTCGCATCACCGTTTACGTCTTTATCTTTCAACCAGCGTTGTATGGTCATCCGGTATTCTGTCTGTTTCGTTTGTTCGTATTGCATAGTAAGACCCTGCTGCATCTGATTTTCCAGGTGTGTACCTGATGCAGGATTCATCTGTGCAATTTTCTGATCCTGGAGGGCATCATAATTCTTCATTAGAATTTTCAGGGAATCTGCATATTTTGTTTTTGAAAGTAAATTCAATTGAGTCTGGTTAAAAAAAAGGGGTTCCCTTGCGAATTGGTAAAAAGAAAAAATCAATACGCCAAGCAAAAGAATTCCGAATTGCATCGGAACCTTTATGAGACCGTTTAATAACAGGCTCAGTCTGCTTTCACGTGTGGAGGAAGCTGTCAGATAACGTCCAACCTGACTTTGGTCGGTGCCAAAGTACGATAGCTGTAAAAAAAATCCCCCAATAATACCACTCCAGATATTATATCTGTCGTTCCACTGAAATCCTTTTTCGCTCCTGCCTGATGTGATCACATTCAGTTTACCTGCTTTTCCGCCTATATGCAAAGCGTCGGAAAGACCCAAATTTCCGGGTAGTAAATGCACCACCAGATAACCGACAATAAACATGCCTGCAAAAATGATAATGATTTGCATTTGTTGAGTATAGGCAACTGACTTTACTCCGCCAGCGAAAGTATAAATGATCAGTAATCCGCCCATCAGAATATTCGTCCATAATATATTCCAGCCCAATAAGGAGGAAAGAATGATGGAAGGCGCCGAAATACTGATGCCTGTCGATAATCCCCTTTGCAATAAAAACAGCAGCGAAGTAAAGGTTCTTGTTTTGCCATCAAATCTTTTCTCGAGAAATTCGTAGGCAGTAAATAATTTCAACCGGTGAAATACGGGAACAAACGTGATACACAATACAACCATTGCCAATGGCAGGCCAAAATAATTTTGAATAAACCGCATTCCATCGGTATATGCCTGACCCGGTGCAGAGAGAAAAGTGACGGCACTCGCCTGCGTACCAATGATGCTAAGCAGTATCAGATACCAGGATGAACTGCGATTCATCAGAAAATAACTCTCCAGGTTTTTTTCTGACCTGCTTTTGTATAATCCATAGAGGATGATACCGACCAGTGTCACAATCAGTACGATCCAATCCAGGAAACTCATGAAAAATGTTTGGTAAAGAGGTAGAACAAAATTATAAGCAGCCCCAGGAAACCAATTACAATCACGTACCAGGCATTCCAGGATTTAAAAAAGGGAGGCTTTTCGTCCGGTGACAAATTCATATCATTTTTTTTCATTTCCGCGACTCGCCATCAGCATAGCAGCAATCAGTCCAAGCATCAATCCGATGAGCATACCGACAGTTACTTTTTTGATCAGTCTCCCTATCACAATGCCGGTTAGGATAGCTACTACAAATGCAATTTCTCTCCGCGTCGGGGTTGTCATGTATTATTTGTCCTTGGGTTGATTAAGACCTATGAGGTTAGCGAAAAGCCGATAAGCGCCCGGAACTCCTGCCGGCAATTCACGAAAAAAAACAAGACCGGTATAAGAAAAATATCCTTTCCCGTAATGACCTATGATGAGGCTTCCGGTTTGTTCTGCTTCACCCGTATCATGCATGGAAAAAACACTCTGGTATCTCGGATCAATATGTTGTGCGAAATAAATTCCTCTTTCCTGAATCCAACCTTCAAAATCCTTTTCCGAAATTTCATTGGGGAAATGAAGAACCGGACTGGATGGAAGCAGAAACTGAACCGGTGCATCTTCCTCCGTAACACGCGCATTTGAAATTCCAAAAGGATATGGACCGATACCGGTTGAATCGTTACCCAGATTTCGGTTGTATTGAACGATCAGGTTTCCTCCGTTGTTGACATAGTCCATCAGCACCGCGTATTTCCCGGCTAACCAGTCGTGAACATCATAAGCCCGAACACCGGTAATTACCGCATCCAGCTTTTGCAACTCTGAACGGTTAACCATATCTTCATTTAATCTGATAACGGTGTATCCCATTGCTGAAAGTGCATCCGGGACTTTATCTCCGGCACCTTCAATATACCCTACTTTCTTTCCTGTGATTTTCAGATTGACAGATACGACGGTTGATGTAGCCTGTTTGAAATAGTCAATCCTCGGTATATGTTCATAAGAAATAGTCCGGCACTGTAATAATGTGTCAATCATTCCATTCCTTGTTCGGGTAACCCAGGCAGTTACACTTTGATCCTTTTCAAGATTCGATTTCAGGAGAAAGGTATTGTTACCACCTGAAACGGACATGTCTTTAATTTGAAAACCCGGTATCGGAGTTAAAGCAAGAGATGATGTGGCAGGCTGAGATTTTTTCTCCGTGGATAAAAGGGCCGGATGTATTACGCTATTATCCGCATCATCACTCTGGAAAGTTTTCAATTGCTTTTTTACGATCAACTCCTGATCCTTTCCGGCGGTAAAAACCAATAACTCCGGATCGCAATAAGCCATCTGACCGGGAACTATAGTAAGCGGTTCAAATAACTCTCCTTTTACTGCATCTGTAAATCTATAAAGTACACGCTGTTTAAATCTGAAAGTTTCGCCGAATAATCCGACTTCAAATACTGCATCAAGTACCGGTGGATTCATGGGCCGTCCAATCAAACGCTGATCCTGTACATTATAAGATCCCGGGCTAACCGGTTCAGTCAGCCAGTAAGGTTGTGAAATGGGCAGGTCTCTTAATGAAATTCGTCGAACAAGCGAATAGTTAACGCCCTGTTGAAGGGACAAATTCCAGCTCGTGTCCTGTCCGTTTAATATGACAGAATGAATGGTTATTCCCAGCGGGGCGCGATTGACAGCACGCAACGTTACGGGGATGGTCTGATTGCGAAGTGCATAAGCCTGCGGAACAGTCGCTTCCAGCCATAAACCACTGCACGCATGAATAAGTTCCAATGTTTCCTCCAGTTTTTCGTTACGCCAGTAACCGGGTGCCAAAGCATTAATATGCTGGTAAATTTCAACGAGTGCCTGTAAAGACTGGAATGGTGCGGATGGATCATAGTTTTTAATCAGCCGGTCAACCATCTGACCGATAGAGGCTCCATTCGGCACGCGGCTCCAACTGCAATTTATATTTTGTAAAAGTGACGAATCAGCCTTTTCTCCTTCAGTCAAAGAAAAATATTCTAAAAAATTTCCTCTTGAATGTGCCACACCAAATCCCTGGGAACGATGCTGACTTCTACTGTCTGCCGCAATTTCACCATAACTTTTCCCAACCAGCGGATTGTACCCGCCGACTTCTATTTTCAGCTGATCTTCACGCGTTGTATTTACTGTTCCGAAATTGTAATTGTTCCAAAAAATTCTTTTTGCCTGCCAGGGATTTACAGCATAGGTAAATTGTTCTGGAAATTGTTTTGGATCCGCAGCAGCTGAATAAGCAAGATGTGCAAGAACAGAAGATGCTGAATGTTGCCCATGACCTGCCCGTTTATCTTCCGGAAAGCGGGTAATGATCACATCGGGTTGGAAATTTCTGATGATCCAGACTACATCACTTAATATTTTTTGCTCGTTCCAGATCTTAAGTGCTTCGGATGTGGTTTTCGAAAATCCGAAATCATAGGCCCGCGAAAAAAACTGTTCAGCTCCGTCCACCTGCCTGGCAGCCATCAATTCCTGCGTCCGGATCAGTCCGAGTTCTATTCCCTGTTCATCACCGATTAAATTTTGTCCGCCATCTCCCCTGGTTAATGAAAGATAACCCGTTCTGTATAACCTGTCTTTGGAAAGCCAGGCCAGCAAACGGGTATTTTCATCGTCCGGATGAGCGGCGATATATAGCACAGATCCGAGTACGTTCAGCTTTTTCATGCGGAGAAGAATGTCTGACGCGCTCTCGGGTTGGGGGACCTGGGCGGTGGAATATTTTGCAAGCAGAAATAAAAAGAAGAAGGTGGTAAGGAATATTTTCATTCGAATCGGGTCAATTTAGTTTCGCCAAATTAATGAATCCCCCAGAAACCCTGCACGATATTATATTGACGGTAACATATCAGAGACCCTTCATTAATTTTACTTATTTTCATCACATGCATATCTATCGGAAAAATTTCATTTTTATCATAATGATGATTGGCGGCAATTATGGCTCGACCCTATTCGCTCAAATAAATGCAGGAAAGATTTATCATTCCAATAAACAGGTGATTTGCCGGAACGGTGCCGTTGTATCGGCAAATCCATTGGCCAGTATGGCAGGTATTGAGATGCTCAAACAGGGCGGAAATGCGGTAGATGCTGCTATTGCCACTCAATTGGCGCTGGCCGTAGTATATCCCGGCGCCGGAAATATCGGCGGTGGGGGATTTATGGTTCTCCATCTTGCAAATGGCGTTAATATAACCATCGATTTCCGGGAAAAAGCCCCTGCCCGCGCTACCCGTGACATGTATCTGGACGCAAATCAAAATGTCGTTCCGGGTAAAAGCGAAAACGGCCACCCGGCTGCAGGCGTGCCCGGATCGGTTGCAGGTATTTTTAGTTATTATAAATATGCAAAACTGCCATTTAAAAAATTAATTGACCCTGCCATTGACCTGGCGGAAAACGGGTTTGCAATTACTGCAGCTGAAGCATCCGACCTCAATGATCACCAGGTAGATTTTAAAAAATATAATTCCCGGCTGCCGGTATTCGTAAAGAATTCAGGCTGGAAAACAGGCGATATACTAATTCAAAAAGACCTGGCCAAAACACTGAGGCGAATCCGGGATCAGGGCGTCAAAGGTTTTTATGAAGGCGAGACCGCCCGGCTGATGGTAGAAGAAATGCAGCGTGGCGGAGGACTTATAAGTTATGAGGATCTGAAAAATTATTCAGCAAAGGAAAGAGAACCGGTGATTTTCACATATAAAAAAGATTATACAATCGTTACCATGCCGCTGCCCGGCAGTGGTGGTATTCTGTTACCTCAAATGATGCGGATGGTTGAAGACCGGAATCTGAATCAATATGGTTTTGAAACATCCGAATCAGTTCATCTGATGGCAGAAGTGGAAAGACTGGCGTATGCCGACCGCGCCGAATACCTGGGCGATGCCGACTTCTTTAAAGTGCCCGTAAAGACGCTTATCAGTTACCCATACGTGAAAGAAAGAATGAAAAATTTCAATAAAGATTCTGCCGGTAAAAGCGAAGTTATCAAGGCCGGAATAATACATGAAAGTGAAGAAACGACTCATTTTGATACCTATGATAAAGAAGGTAACTGCGTTTCAATCACAACAACACTAAATGATGGTTATGGCTGTCGCACGGTGGTTGCCGGAGCCGGCTTTCTTCTCAATAATGAAATGGATGATTTCAGTGTGAAACCAGGTGTGCCGAATATGTATGGAGCGGTTGGTGGTGATGCCAATGCGATTGCGCCGGGAAAAAGAATGTTGAGTTCAATGACGCCCACCATCGTGTTATACAGAGGCAAACCGTTTCTTGTAGTTGGAACCCCCGGCGGTACTACAATTACAACGTCCGTTTTTCAAACACTGATAGATATAGTCGATTTTGGCATGTCAGTTTCCGACGCTGTGAACAAGCCTAAATTTCATCACCAATGGTTACCTGATACCCTGTATGTCGAAAAAGATTTTCCAAAGCCTGTTGTCTCGCAACTGGAAAAAATGGGTTACCGTGTGCAGGAACGAGGGGCGATCGGACGAACCGAAGTGATACGCATTTCACCAACCGGGGAGATTGAAGCGGTGGCAGACAGGCGCGGTGACGATGATGCAGAGTGCTACTAACACTTTGGGCTTTAACCGTTAAG
>DASXNJ010000346.1:0-2303 GCA_036495145.1 Puia sp. | reverse complement strand
GCCAGCTGAACATCCAATCCGGCAAAGGCATTCCGAACTGATGCGCCAGTAGTATGCCTCCAATAGTTACCAGTCCGATGGGGATCAGGATCCTGCCAACTGATCTTTTGCGGGCGCGGTTATCAACGTCTTCTTTTATATTTGTTTCCGGATTACCCATCTACTTTAATTTTAGGTAAAGCTAGGTCCCTTCGCTTTTTATTTCAAAGGTTTATAGGCTATATAGGCTTGAATGACGGTGAAAGCCGGAAATTTTCCGGCAAAAAATATCGGGTCATACAATCTGAAACAGATCCCCGTCGAATAAACCCATGTCGCTGAGTTTCAAATGAGGAATAACCAGAAGTGCCATAAATGAAAGTGTCATAAAAGGTGACTGTAACCTGGAGCCCATTTTTTTTGCTTCAGTATCCAGACCCGTATAACTTTTCGCAATCCTGTAACCATCATCGGCGCTCATCAAACCGGCAACCGGTAAGGCCAGTTTTTTTTCCACTCCTTCGCCAGCCAGGCTGATACCGCCTTTTTCCGAAATCACTGCATTTACCGCACGACTTAAAGCTTCATCACTTGCACCCACTGCAACGATATTATGGCTGTCGTGTGCGACTGAAGATGCCAGAGCGCCTGTTTTCAACCCGAAATTCTTTATAAAAGCCATCGCAACCGGTGATTTTTTGTAACGGTTCAGTACAACGATTTTCAGAATATCCCTGGACGGATCTGATTCCCAGGCACCATTTTTCGCGTATATCTCGGCGTTATATTTTCCGGTGATCAGCTGACCGTCAAAAGCTTCAATTACCGGATGCGGATAAACATTCGTAGAATTCGGAGGAACTTTGAATATAAAGTCTTCCGGCTTCGTTAAAGAACAATCGAATTGATTCGGATTGGACAAATGGGCCACAGAATTTATCATTGTTTCTTTGTTAGATGCGACCAGCTCTCCTTGCAGGTAAGTTTGTAGCACTTCAAAATTTTTCAGGTCCCTGAGGAGAACAAGATCTGCCGAATCTCCGGGACGCAATTGGCCCACACCCAGATTATAATGTAAGACCGGATTGATGCAAGCCGCTCTGAGGACTTTGAATGGATCGATATTCTTTGCAACGGCCCTTGCACAAAGCTGATTAATATGGCCATTCACAAGACTGTCGGGATGTTTATCATCGCTGCAAAACATCATATTTTTCCAGTGATCATTGAGGAGGCCAGCCAGCGCTTCAAAATTTCTGGCGGCGCTTCCTTCCCTTATGAGTATTTTCATTCCCATCCCCAATTTATCCAGCGCTTCTTCTGCAGTAAAACATTCGTGATCTGTCGAAATGCCGGCCATGATATATTTTCGGGCTTCTTCTCCCCGCAGCCCGGGTGCATGGCCGTCAACCGGTTTATGATATTTCTTTGCCGATGCTATTTTTTTCATCACTTCCGGATCGCCCTGAAGAACACCGGGAAAATTCATCATTTCACTCAGGTATTTGATTTCCGGTCTGGACAGTAGTTCGTCGACCTCATCAGACCAGAGGGCCGCACCGGCTGTTTCAAATGAAGTGGCAGGTACGCAACTCGGCGCGCCGAAATAAAAATGGAATGGTGTTTTTTTTCCGTTTTCGATCATGAATTCAACACCCTGAATACCCAGCACGTTGGCAATTTCATGCGGGTCGCTAACGGTAGCTACGGTACCATGCACTACCGCCAGCCTCGCAAATTCGGACGGAATGAGCATGGAACTTTCGATGTGTACATGGGAATCTATAAAACCAGGACAGATATATTGTTTCGGCACCGCCTCGCCTGCATCCAGCTCACGGACAGAGAATATTTTTTTATCCGAGATCTGTACTTCGGCAGGAAAAATTCTTCTGTTTAGAATATCTGTAAACTTTCCTCGAATGATCATGATGAAATCTTAGTCGTTCAAAAGACCGGGCCTTTTTTCTTTTGTTTTCCGGAGTGATGCTTCATATCGCCATTCTGCAATCCTGGTGGGATCACCACTCAATAATATTTCCGGTACCTTCCAACCCCTGAAGTCCGCGGGTCTGGTATAAACCGGTGGAGCAAGCAGGTTATCCTGGAAAGAATCAAACAGTGCGGAGGTTTCATCATTCAAAACCCCGGGTAATAATCTTCCAATAGCATCCGTTAAAACAGCAGCGGGCAATTCGCCACCGCTCAAAACATAATCGCCGATGGAAATTTCGCGTGTGATATAATGTTCCCGGATGCGCTCATCGATGCCTTTATAATGACCGGAAATGATCATCAGATTTTCTTTCATTGAAAGAGTATTG
>DASXNJ010000345.1:0-5812 GCA_036495145.1 Puia sp. | reverse complement strand
TCACCAATGCACAAACAATGAATGAACCGCAGTATATCGGTCAAACGGTGGGCAGTTGGGGTAACGGGGATATTTATTTCGGATTTAATATTTCGCGAAATTTCAATTTGAAATCACACAGTAAGCCCAGGAACTAGTGTGGTGATTGTGGAAGAGTAGAAATGTAGGAATTCGAAATTAAATTTGCAAATGACAATTTGCAAATATGGCTTGGAGTTTATTATTAATTCGGGCTCAATCCTTCGCATAGTGATTTCTTTTTTGAACTTACTTTTTGTGATTTCTTTTCGGGATCACTCTTTCTGATTTCTTTTCGGGATCACTCTTTCGCACTTTGATTTCGTTTAGGATCATATTTTCAAATTGTCATTTGCGAATTTAATCTCGAATTGCTACATTCTTACCCTTTCACACTCACCACACTAACTCAGGTATAAATCTCAGGGTTCACAAGAAACGGCAATCTCTCACCATTTAAACCGGCGACGATATTTTTTGCAGCAATCAGCGACATCGCTGCACGGGTTTCTTCTGTAGCTGATCCGATATGCGGCAAAACGCAAACGTTTGGCATGAAAAGCAAGGGATGATCCGGCCGCATGGGTTCCGGATTCGTTACGTCCAAACCGGCTCCCCAGATAATTCCTTTTTCCAATGCCTCTGTGAGATCGTTTTCATTGTGTATTGAACCTCTCGCCGCATTTACGAAAATAGACCGGCGTTTCATCTTTGCAAAAACCTCCTTATTGAACTTCCCTTTGGTTTCTGCCGTCAGCGCAGTGTGAACGGAAAGCACATCGCTATTTTCTAATAAGTCATCAAAGGAGACCCATTTCGCATGCAGCTCCTTCTCCGCTTCCATATGACGACCACGGTTATGATAAATGATCTTCATCTCAAAAGCAGATGATGCGCGTTTAGCCATTTCAAAACCAATTTTACCCAACCCAAAAATGCCCAGTGTTTTGCCACGGATATCGATTCCCAAATTGGCCGTAGGTTCGAAAAACCCCCAGCTACCCTCCTGAATGGACCGGCTCATGTAAAATGCTTTTCGCGACGTTGCCAACATCAGCAAAAAAGCGATATCAGCTGTTGCATCGCTTAAAACACCCGGCGTATTTCCAATCGGCATTTTAATTTCAGTGGCAGCGGCAACATCTACATTATCATATCCGGCACTGTGCAGGCTGATCACTTTCAAATGTCTCACCGAGTTTAGAAAATTTCTATCAATCTTATTTCCACCCGCACTCAAAAATGCATCTGCGTTTTTACAATGTGCAATTAATTCCTCCGGCAGAAGATCCCTCTTTTCTGTCCATTCCGAAATCGCAATACCTGCA
The DNA here is from genome assembly GCA_036495145.1 of Puia sp. Taxonomy (GTDB): domain Bacteria; phylum Bacteroidota; class Bacteroidia; order Chitinophagales; family Chitinophagaceae; genus Puia. The sequence goes on along the minus strand of DASXNJ010000345.1, from coordinate 4,466 downwards.
TTCCGCAAATATTCTAATCCTGCCTCCGGAATTTTCCTGCTGATAAATACTTTCATTACTATATTTTCTAATGAAGGAACCGCAAATAATCTGCCTGATTCACTGCCTTTTCAATTTAATAGCAAATCCGCCGCCGGCAGACATTGGTATGTCCAGCACTGTTGACGAATCTACATTGATGGTTCTGATCGATATTCCATTGGGGTTGAATGGCGATTTCAAATCATCCTGGTAAATAGTTGCCTCCCGGAAATTTTTCTCTCCCAAGGAGAGTACCGGATTTAATTGCAAGGTCCTGGAAGAATCACCCGTAATGCCTCCAATCCACCAGTCGTTGCCTTTTTTTCTGGCTACAATGATATACTTGTCCGGCATACCACCGGGAACTATTGTTTTATCCCAGGTAACCGGAACCTGTTGAATAAAATCGAAACCCGGCTGGCCCTCATAAGCTTCCGGATAATCGCAAACCATTGCATTGGCATTTTCCAGCACCACATACATAGCCAGCATATGCGCCCGGGTACCAAGCACCAGCGGCCTTGTATACTGTGCTCTGAATTTATCTGCCGTAACAGCCCGGAAGCCACCCAGATGATAATCGGTGCTTCCGGCAATCAGTCTGGTGAATGCAATATCCAGGTCATGATCAGGTGTAACACCTTTTGGATTCCATTTATCCGCCTCGTAATTTAATGTGCCTTCTCTCGTAAATTCATTGGGATAAGTCCGGCTCAGCCCGGTTGGTTTATAAGCTCCGTGAAATTGAATATGTAAATGATGCGCAGCTGCTTTTTGCAATATCTCGGTTTGTATATTCACCATCTCCTGGTCATCCCTGTTCATGAAATCGACCATCATTCCTGATAAACCCCATTGTTCAAACAATGCAAAAGCACTGTCGAGTTTCGGATAAAGTGCTTTCCAATGGACCCATACCCTGACACCCACACCCTTGCTGTGCGCATAGTCGCAGACCTGTTTCATATCCAGACCCGGCATGGGTTTTAGCACATTGCTATTGGGTCCGGGCATAAAACTGATTCCGTCATCCTGGTACCACTGGTGTAGGCCATATTCTACCACCGAATGATAATCAATTTTATTTCGCGCACAGAAATCTATATAATATTGTTGTGTAACAAAATTGTTTCCCGGCGCATTCAGGGTATCTGCCGTTACATTTCCGTTCCACCAGGGGAAAGTCGTCTTACCTGGTTTTAACCAGCCTGGATCATCAATACGACTGGGTGGTGAAAGATCCGTTAGTAAATTAGTTTCCAAAAACCGTCCGGCACGATGACTGATCAGTAATACCCGCCAGGGACTCACATGTGGTAAAGCGGCAATCACAGCATATCCGGGTCTTGACGGGTTCGGGGAAAGTTTCGAAACGAGGCCCGATTTTGTGTTGGTAATATACATACCCGCATAGTCCAGCAAAGCGGCTTCTGTAATGGCCATGTAAAGACTATCCGAATATGAAAACAATACAGGCAAATCGATCAGGCTGTCTTCAGGAAGACTCCATAAACGACGACGCAGATAATTTCCTTCATGTGCATTTTCAAATCCGTCCTGGATCAACGCATGAACGGCAGGATTTCCCACTATTTTAAATTCGTCTTTCTCATCCAGGATCCGGAGCGAATCTTCCATTGAATCCGGAAACCGGTATCGAAACGCGATTCCGTCATTAGAAACACGAACCTGCAGTATATATTCTCGTTTGGGTTCATTTAATTCCTTTAAAAACAAACTCACCTGGCGGAAGGAATCATTTACGGATCCTGACCTTCCGGTCATTAGTGTATATCGCTCGGAAGAATCCAGTGTAACCGATTTTGCCAGACGAAAACTGTTCTCGCCTGCATTATTTTTGAAAACCAGATCCAATACTGAAAAATCTATCAGCCTGGTTTTTTCATAGGAAACACGATAACCCGGCTTGCCATTGCGGATCTCAAATTCAAAAACTATTTTTTTATCCGGACTGAATAAACGTACCGGAGTTGGACCGAAGGCAAATACAGGAACAGAAAAAACGATAAATACGATGAACTGGAGGATTGATTTTATTTTCGGATAATCGGGCATTTCTTTCATTCAGGATTAATGTAGTGTTAATACAACAACCGAAGCCGCCGGCAATGTGATCAGCCATTCTTTTCCTTTTACAACAACACCGGAAAAAGGATGTGGCGAAATTTTTCCGGGATCCTGAAAACTATTGAAATCCTGAATGCTCCCCGATTGAAGTATTCTCCCATTATCCAGTTTTAACTCCGGACCATCCATCCGGAGATGCACTTCATTTGTTTTCTCAGGATCAATATTTACAAGTGAAATATGTGTTAACCCTTCCTTGTTTCTCGAGGCCGAGACTGAAATAGCCGGAAGGCTGTCGTCGCCCTCTTGATAATAAATATTCTGTATTTCCACCGGGATCATCATTGCATCCTGGTGAACATTATACATTTCCATCACATGATAAGTGGGCGTGAATAATATTTTTTCTTTGCTGGTGAGAATAACAGCCTGAAGAACGTTGACCATCTGCGCCAGATTTGCCATCCGGATGCGGTCACAATGATTATTAAAAATATTCAGCGTGACTCCTGCGAGCATCGCGTCCCGCATTGTATTCTGCTGAAAAAGAAATCCTGGATTTGTTCCTTTCTCCACTTCATACCAACCTCCCCATTCATCAACAACCAACGCCGTCTTTTTTTCGGGATCATATTTATCCATAATCGCTTCATGCCTGGAAACCAGCTCCTCCATATGCAGCGCACGTTTTAAGGTTGTAAAATATTGTTGCCGGCTAAACCCGGTCGCCGGCCCCTTGGCATTCCAATCCAACACTGAATAGTAATGAAGGGATACTCCTTCAATCAGATTTCTGGGAATATCCCGCATCATCACCTCGGTCCAATGAAAATCATCGGCATTGGCGCCGGACGCAACGCGAAATAATTTCCCGTTGTTATTCCAGCTGGAGATAAACGTGACGTACTGCCTGTATATATTTATATAATATTCAGGCGTCATATTTCCTCCGCATCCCCAGGCTTCATTTCCAATGCCAAAATATTTTACATTCCAGGCCTTATCCCTCCCGTTTGATTTTCTCCAGGAAGTCATCGGACTAAATCCTTCTCCGTTTACATAGTCCACCCATTGGGAAAATTCCTGTACGGTACCACTTCCTACATTCCCTGCGAGATAGGGAGCGGCCCCGATGCGTTCGCACATATCCAGAAAATCATGTGTACCAAAACTATTATCCTCGGTAACTCCTCCCCACCATTTGTTTATCATTGCGGGTCGCTGTTTTTTTGGACCTACACCATCCTTCCAATGATATGTATCAGCAAAACATCCTCCGGGCCATCTCAATACAGGAACTTTTAATTTTATCAGCGCGGCAATAATATCGTTCCGGACTCCTTCTGTATTTGGGATTACCGTGTTGGAATCACCGACATAAATACCATCATAAATACAATGACCCAGATGTTCGGCAAAATGTCCGTAAATGTTTTTATTGATAATGGTTTTGGCATCCGGGATATGCAAGGTCAGCTTCGCCGTCTGACCAGATAAATTCGACGTGGATATTGATAAAATAAAAGACAGAAGGATAATAGGTATTTTCATTTTTTATATTGATCAAGAAGTCGCATTCACTTCGAACAATTCACCATCCAGCGGATTCCAAACTGATCTTTAAAGTTGCCATGCCAGTCTCCCCAGAATTGTTTCTTAAACGGAATATGGATCTCTCCTTTCGAACTCAGTCTGTCAAATATATCTCTGGCGTTCACTTCATCTTTTAATGCCAGCGATATGGCGACATTGCTGGTCATTAGTTCGTCCTGGTTTTTGGGCATGACGTCGCTCGCAAACAGGGTGTAATTGCCGAACTGAAAACTTGCGTGCAAAATTTTATTTTTAAATTCTTCAGGCATTTTCATCGCGGGATTGTCGTAACGGGATACGATTTCAATTCGTCCGTTCAGGATATCTCTGTAGAAATTAAGTGCCTCTTCACATGTGCCCCGGAAAAAAAGATAGGGCATCATTTCGAGTTGGGTGTCTGACATTTCTTTTTATTTTAAATATACGATAAGCCTTTGAGCCAAACGCCTAAATTGCAACATGAATGTCCAAATGGAAGCCGGCTGGAAAAAGGTACTGGAGGCCGAATTCAACAAACCCTATTTCTTACAAATCGTCCATTTTTTAAAAACGGAAAAACTCCTTGGCAAAATAATTTATCCGCCGGGAAGCCAGATTTTTAATGCCTTCGAAATGAGTCCTTTTGAAAAAACAAAATTGGTTATCCTCGGACAGGATCCTTATCATGGTCCGGGACAGGCCCACGGACTCTGTTTCTCGGTTCCGGATGGCGTAAGGCCTCCGCCTTCTTTGCAGAATATTTATAAAGAATTGAATACTGACAC
>DASXNJ010000344.1:0-1985 GCA_036495145.1 Puia sp. | reverse complement strand
TTTCCAACAAAAACCGTGTTAATCAGAATATAATACCGTTAAAACACGGTATTAAAAACCCGTTTAAAAGGGTGAATTAGCTATTCATTTCAGCAATAAAAGTATTTGCTTCAGTGAATTTAATCTGTTGATAATGGAGCTGGAAAAGATGGCATTTCATAGTCACTGGAGAAAAATGTCTTTCCTTAGGCTGTTTCTACCCCTGATCTTAGGTGTGCTTCTGGAATATTATATTCCATCCGGAATTGTTTTCCTGCTACTGGGTTTTTTCATCTCCTTCATCGCCTTGATTTTTTTCAACTGCATTTCTTTCCAAAAAACATTACGGGTATATTGGGTATACGGCATTGTCCTTCAGGTACTATTTATTTTCTTCGGAAGGATGCTAATGCATCTACATCAGGATAAGCCAATCATGGAATCAGGATACGATGCTAAAACAAATAAAAATTATCTGTTCATTCAGGTTATCACCGATCCTGTCCAAAGAAAATCTTCATTCAAATGCCTGGCAAAAATCATCTGGCTTGTCAAAGACCAAACCAGTCACTATCAAAATGAAAAAGTTCTGATTTATTTTAAAAATAATCTGCTTTCACGTCATGTAACAAGCAATTCCTGGATCATTACCGGCAAAATATTAGAACCCATTGAAAATTTCAAGGCATTTGATTTCGATTATAAAAAATACTGCCGCTTAAGGCATATCTACAGCCAGCTTTATTTAAAGGAAAATGAATATTCCATTATAGAACGCGCTGAAACAAAATCCGTCTTATCAATACTTGATTCCCTTAGAAAAAAAATACTGGTCATCATAAAACAATATGTGCCATCCAAATCAGAAAATAGTTTGCTTGAAGCATTAATGGTCGGTTTTACTGACGATCTGGATCCGTTATTACTAAAATCCTATGCTGATTCAGGTGTTATGCATATCATCGCGATTTCCGGTTTGCATCTGGCGTTGATTTGTGAGTTTCTGCAAATTATTCTACTAACCAAAACACAAAACAAATCCGGCCGCCGGATAAAACTGGCCCTGATGATTACCTGCTTATGGAGCTATAGCCTGCTTTCCGGCGCTTCACCATCCGTCATACGCGCGGCTGGCATGTTCAGCCTCGCTCTTTTCGCAAAAAACATTCTTAGAGAAATTACACTTTATAATTTGTTGGCAGCTTCTGCATTCCTGTTACTTTGTTATGATCCCTTCTGGATCTTTGACACCGGTTTTCAATTGAGTTACGCGGCAGTGTTGAGTTTGGGATTATTTTCAAAACCAATCCGCGATTTATTTCCATTGGCAAATAAAATTTTAGATGCCCTGTGGAATGCTGCATCAGTCAGCATCGCTGCTCAGCTTCTCACCACGCCTTTAAGTATATATTATTTTCACCGGTTTCCAACATATTTCCTGATAGCCAACCTGCTGGCTGTCCCTTTATCAAGTATTATTCTGGCTGGAGGAATTCTTCTGTGCGCATTCAATCCGATTCATCCACTGGCTCAGTTTACCGGATGGTTATTAGGGATTCTGATCAAAACTCTAAATGGTATTATTGACCATCTTTCTAGTCTGCCCGGTGCCGTGGTTCCAAATCTCAGTTTATCCCTACCAGGAATTATCGTGTTATACGCCGTCATTTTTTGTTTCTATCACTTCTTAAAACGCAATAAAAAACTATGGTTGTTAGCCGGCCTTGGAATTCTTGTTACTTTTCTGTTCATTCGACTGGCCAGCAGGCTGACTTTGTCATGAAAACTGATTGCTGTAAATTCGCGGCTCCTCATAAACCTTTCCGGTTTAAATTTCAATTATGGCAAAAAAAATACAATCAGCGCTGATTTCCGTCTTCTATAAGGATGGTTTGGAACCCATTGTTACGCAACTGCACAAGCTGGGTGTCCGGCTGATTTCCACGGGTGGTACAAAATTATTTATTGAAGGACTCGGTATACCCTGTACCGGCGCCGAAGAATTG
>DASXNJ010000343.1:0-3898 GCA_036495145.1 Puia sp. | reverse complement strand
CCACCGTGACCGGGCAGAATATGGCCACTGTCTTTGACATCCGCCAGGCGTTTCAGTTTACTTTGAAGAAGATCGCCAACGGTACCGGCAATTGCGGCTATGGCGGCGACGATCATCCATTGGGATACCGCCTGCATTTCGAAATCACTGCTAAGGAAATATCCGACGGCACCCATAGCAAGTACGGCGAAGACAAATCCGCCAATGGTACCCTCCCAGGTTTTTTTGGGAGAGATCGGTGACAGGGGCGTTTTGCCAATGAGGGAACCGACGAGATACGCCATGGTGTCGTTCACCCACAAGCTCAGTATGATGGCCAGTACCAGCAATTTGTTTACGGTTTCCAACGCAGTACCCGGATAGAAGGTGCGGAGATTTAGCAACATGCCCAGGCTGAGAGAAATATATATCAGTCCCAGCATGGAATATCCCATATTCCGCAAATAAGTTTTTCTTGTATACAGGATTTCTGCCACGGGTAAAATAAAAAGAAACAGGAGTCCCCCATACAAACCTGCATTATGTAATCCTGCGTTCCCCATATCACCGGCGAAACCCGGACGTGCGCAATACATCATAATGCACCAGCCGGCAATCATGACTCCATATTTTTGAAAAGAACTTATTTCAGTGTATGCACTGTCAATTTTAGCCAGCAGTTTCTGGTATTCGTACCAGCAGCCAAAATGTATAATTGAAAAAAGAATAAAAAAACTCCAGGTATTCCAAAGCAATCCAAGCATCATGACCGCCACAAAGAACAGTGAAGTCAGCGCCCTTGTTCTGAAATTGACCGCATGAATTGCCATGTAGTGAAGTTACGTAAATGGAATTATTATAGGTTAATAGCTGTCGGCCTGCAATTGGCGATAAATGAAAAAACGATTCATCATGTGCTCACATATTGAAACAGCTTATGCCGGTTCATCGGGATCGTCAAACACATCATATTGCTTCACCGGCGGGAATTCCACTGCATACTTTGTAACGGATTGCTTCCGGAGGTATTTAATCAAAAAAATGATGATAACGATTGACGCCAGACCAACCAATACGTATGCCAGACTCAGGGTAGTACTGGAGTCCATATCGGCTACTTTGAAATAAATGAGCAAAACGCTGATCGAATTAAAAACACAATGCCCGAGCATCGATGTCAATATGCTTCCGCTGTACCAATACAGCGCGCCCAGAATCACCCCAAGAGCCATGCGCGGTATGAAACCCATAAACTGCATATGGATAGCCGAGAAAAGAAAAGCTGTAACAATGATGCCCGGCCATGCCGACTTAAAAATCTGAATAAAAAGTTTTTGCATCACACCCCTGAAAAAAAGCTCTTCACCGATCGCAGGCAGAACACCGGCCAGCAATAGGGTTGCAAACAAATCGACAGGGCCCTTCATCGATAAAATATTCTTCATCTGGCCACTTGCATCCGTCTCGAATTTGAGAATCCAGTCCTGTGTGGATTTCGAAAGACGATATACGATGGATCCATTCAACGAGCTCATCAATTCCACAGCAAAATAGGCAGCGATAATCGTTGTCAGTCCGATCAGGAGAAAAGAATATTTTTGCGGCCGTTTGAATCCCAGATATCGCATCGGATGAGGATCCGCCAGATAAGAGAAAACCAGGCTGGGTAAAATAAAAAACCCGATGGTACTGGCGATCAGTAGTCCCCTGACGACGGTGGCGAGTTCAGGCCGTGAATAATCTGCTTCTTTCATGGAAGCCACCTGCATGAAGGTTAAATGATTTATACGGGCAACGATACTGACCCCTACAAACGAAGTAAGAAGCCAGAGGCCGAACGTGAGGCCACCAAAAATCATGAGTTGAAACCAGGCTGGCTTATTTCGAAGATACGTATGCATATTCGGGCTTCCGGCTACAGGTTTTATGGACTATCTTTGCAGCAGGAAGACGCGAAATTAAGCATCCAGGCTTCAATTTCAATCCCGCCGAAGGCGCGAATCTGTTATTCCCTTTTAACAATGGCCGTTCAGATCGGAAAACATATCATACTGCCGGATTTCCCCCTGCTCCTGGCACCCATGGAAGACGTGAGTGACCCTCCGTTCCGCTATGTGTGTAAGAAGTATGGGGCCGATCTCATGTACAGTGAATTTATTTCTTCCGAAGGGCTGATCCGGGATGCCATCAAAAGCAAACAAAAGCTCGATTTTTTTGAATATGAGCGACCCTTCGGTATACAGATTTTTGGTGGAGATGAGGAAGCGATGGCGCTCAGCGCCCGGATTATTGACGCAACAAATCCCGATCTGGTGGATATCAATTTCGGATGCCCTGTAAAAAAAGTCGTTTGCAAGGGAGCAGGTGCCGCTGTTTTAAAAGATGTACCTGCCATGGTGAAGCTTACAAGAGCCGTTGTTCAGTCCACCCGTCTGCCGGTAACGGTCAAAACGAGGCTGGGCTGGGACGATGATTCAAAAAATATTGAAGACGTTGCCGAGCGATTACAGGACGAAGGTATTGGAGCGCTGACAATACACGGCAGAACAAGATCACAATTGTACAAGGGCGAAGCAGACTGGTCCCTGATTTCACGTGTAAAAAATAATCCGCGTATTCATATTCCCATTTTCGGCAATGGTGATATTGACAGTCCTGAAAAAGCCCTGATATACAAAAACAGGTACGGCGTGGATGGGATTATGATTGGCCGCGCAGCCATTGGATATCCCTGGATATTTCAGGAGATCAAACACTATCTGAAAACGGGAAATCATCTCGAAGCTCCTTCTCTTGAGGAACGCATTGATGTGATCCGCCAACATTTGTATCGATCTGTGGAATGGAAGGGCAATACACTCGGTATACTTGAAATGCGCCGTCATTATGCTAATTATCTCAAAGGCATTCCCTATATTAAAGAAGTACGCAATCACCTGGTACAAAAGAACAGCCTCGATGAAATTGAAGAGGTGTTAGAAAGTCTAAAGATGAATGCACAAAATCTCTTATACGCTTAACGCCCAACGTCCAACGCTCAACGCCTAACGCCTAACGCAAAAAATCTTAGGCGGTAAATTGGAAATTTAAAAAATGCCAGACCAATTGTATGATATTCGCAAGTGACAATATAGCTTTAGGCTTTAGGCTTTAGGCCTTAGGCGTTAGGCCTTAGGCTTTTTATTAAATTCCTCCAGTAGTGAAGTGTAATGAAATGCACGTCTCCCGGCGATATAATCAGCAGTGAAGAGTTCCGCAGCCATGATGGTAAACGCTATTCCAAAGCCAAACCAATAAGACCTGAGCGGTTGATTAAAAAATAAAATGATCAGGATCAATCCTGTTGCGAACGCACCGATTTCGATCCAGCGATAAACCAGGAAGTTGGTTTTAACTTTTCGCATACGTGTCAGCTCAATGGTTTTCAGCTGATCAGGATTCATATCATAGGCGTAAACCTGACTGATGCGCTGATCATCACTTCTCATATAAACGGTATAACCGGCAACGGCCTGCATCAGGCCAAGAATCAGCAGGGGAAGCGCCGCACCACGGTAGATCTGGGTTTTCGCGGTAAAATAAAAAATCAGGGCCAGGACAATGACGGCTATACCAATTACCAGAAATACCAGGCTTTCATGCTTTTCTGCTATGAAATATTTTTCAATGTCGGCCTTTGTAAGCATAATGATTTTCTTCTTTAAAGATAACCATATCCCGTTAGTTTGGCGCTGCTTATTTTTGCAAAAATTCTATATGCCCCGTTATTTGATTCCCTGTCTTTTAGCTTTGATTTTTTCAGGATGTTCATCCAATAATGTACAGGAAGATGAAAGTCTGAAAACCTATTTTGATTCTGCCGGCGTGAAAGGATGTTTTGGATTACTGAACAACGGGGATAATGATTTCATAATATATG
>DASXNJ010000342.1:0-13621 GCA_036495145.1 Puia sp. | reverse complement strand
ACTATTGACAGCGATGATATTGGATTTTTCTCCTCTGATCTTAAGACATGGAAAAAAAATATTCTGATTACTGGGAAAATAAAAGGGTCCGTATCCGATCTGGCAGGAAAAAATATTAAGATCAATGCAGGGTTACATACCGAACTCCGGGGGGACATTCATTTGGCTGGATTGCCGGATATAAATAAAACGTTTATCGATTTCAGATCGAATGATTTCCGGACAACCTACCAGGATATCATTACGTTTATCCCCTCACTCAAAAAAATAAGTAATCCCCGGATTGACAGAATACAAAATTTACGTTTCGTTGGAAATTTTCAGGGAACAGTCAAGAATTTTGTCACCTCAGGTACGATCGAAACCAATCTGGGAACGCTGGTTACGAATGTAAGCATGCAAATACCGGTTGGACGGCCGGCCAGCTATTCCGGAAATTTACTTACAAATGATTTTCAATTAGGCAGATTTTTAGAAGACAGCAGTCTGGGTAAAATTTCCTTTAATGGGAAAGTGCATGGTACAGGACTGGCGTTAAACACGATTAATGCCAGTCTGGATGGAAATGTGCGTGAATTCAATTACCAGGGATATACTTATGAAGATATCTTCTTAAACGGACAGGTCAGGAAAAAAAGATTTGATGGAAAGATTATTTCCAACGATTCAAATCTGCATGCCACATTAATTGGTCTGATTGATTATAGTCAGGAGGTTCCTAAATTCGACTTCAATGCCGTGGTTGACAAAGCGAATCTCCATGCGCTTCATTTTACCAGGGATAGTATTGATTTTAATGGAAAACTGCGTTTTAATTTCTCCGGAAATGACGTCGACCACTTTTTGGGTAAGGCCAGAATATTTGATGCATCGATATATAGAAAAGGACAGCGAATGTCTTTTGACTCCCTGGTGGTGGAGTCAAATATCGTCGACAGCAGTAAGACGATAACGGTCATGAGCAATGAATTTGAAGCGGCCATTGTAGGAGAATTTTCAATTAAGAAATTGCCAGCCGCATTTCAGGAATTCCTCCATCGCTACTATCCGAGTTATATAAAACCCAATACGATTAAATTAAGCAGGGAGAAATTCAGTTTCGTCATTACGACCCGTCAGATTGAACCTTACCTTGACCTGTTTACAAAAAATTTCCGCGGATTTAATAATACCAATATAAACGGAAGGATCAATAGTGATCAGAACTTATTGAATTTAAATGCCGACGTACCACAATTTAATTATAAAAATATTGCATTTTACAAAGTAGAGCTGAAAGGAAATGGCAACTACGACAGCCTTTACATTGACAACAAGATTGGCGAAGTTTATGTAAATGACAGCCTGCATTTCCCGCAAACACATATACAACTTCGTTCATTTAATGATATTTCTGATGTAAAAATCAGCACCAGTGCAAATCAAACGCTCAATGCCGCCAATATTTCAGCACAGGTAACTACGCTTACAGATGGAGTAAAGATAAAATTCAATCCATCCACCTTTGACATAAACAGTAAGACCTGGACCATAGATAAAAACGGAGAATTACTGTTTAGTAAAAACACAGTGGGTGCAGAATCTGTCAGAATCTATAGCGGCGAACAACAATTTCTGGTCAGCACATCGCCTTCGGGAGAAGGGAACTGGAATGATGTACACCTCGAACTTAAAAAGATAAATATCGGAGACTTCTCGCCATTCTTTATAAAGGATGAAAGAGTGGAAGGCGTATTAACCGGTCAGGTTGATATCACCGATCCTTTTAATCATACTTATGCGCGCTTTAGTGGCCAGGCCGAATATTTTCGTTTTTCAAACGATTCTGTGGGAAGGATAAATCTGACCGCTGATTACAATAAATCTACCGGTATTGTAAATGGTACCGTTAATTCTGACAATAAGGATTATCGTTTCGACCTGAAAGGAATTTTTAATACAAGTGACAGTGCCACACAGCCGATCAATATCATGATTCCGAATATGGTGAATACAAAAATTGATCTGCTGGAAAAATATATTGGAGCGGTATTCAGCAATGTCACCGGTTATGCTACAGGAAATCTGCAGATCGTCGGAACAGGTGATAAACTGGATTATATTGGTGATATTCATTTAACAGACGCCAGGCTTCACGTAAATTATACCCGTTGTACATACCGCATTCCTTCTGCCATGGTTCATATGCGTGCAGATGGTATAGATTTCGGGGCCTTTCAGATCAGGGATTCGCTGGGTAATACAGCTGAAGTTTCGAAAGGAAAATTATTTCATCACTCATTCAGGAACCTGAGTTATGATTTTGCCATCAATACAAACAAACTATTATTACTGAATACGCATATTACTGATAACAATCAGTTTTATGGCACCATGATCGGCCGTGCGAGTGTAAAATTATATGGCCCACAGGAAGATCTGCAAATGGATATCAAGGGCGAACCCACCGACAGTTCATATATCTATATTCCGACCAACACCAGTCGTGAAAGTGCCGACGCTGATTTTATCGTCTGGAAAGTGTACGGCAAAGAAATGACAAAGCAGAAACTGACTTCTTCAGAAAATAATTTTACTGTAAGCGTGGATATCACAGCCAACAACTATGCAAATGTTTTCCTGATCATCGATCCTCTTACCAAGGATATTATTAAGGCTACGGGACATGGAAACCTGCAGATGAGGGTAGGCACGAATGAAGACATGAGCATTCGTGGTTTGTATGTGATAGACCGTGGTAATTATAATTTCTCATTCCAGTCTTTTATAAAGAAACCATTCGTGTTTATGCAAGGTGTGGAAAATTTTATCCGCTGGACAGGGGATCCGTATGATGCGGATATCAACATTCAGGCGATATATGAAGCGGAGAATATTCAGATGAACGTTTTGGACGAAAATAACAGGAACCAAAGTACCGGAACTATCGGCGCAAAAGCAAAGACTTACCTGGGACCCATCTGGGTGGTGGCTTCGCTAAGAGACAAACTGATGCATCCGACGATCAATTTTGAAATACAAATTCCGCCAAAAAGTGAATTGAGAAACGATTTGTATGCGCAGGGTAAAATTGACCAGATCAATTCGGATCCCGGAGAGTTAAACAAACAAGTCGCCTTCCTCCTGGTCTTCAACAGTTTTGGCCCACTCAGTACTAATGCCGGCGGTGCCACTTTATCTGCGGATGCGGCGGTGGGTGGCATTTTTGTATCCAGTATCTCCAGTTATATTTCCGGAGCCATGAGTAGCTATTTTTCTACCAAGTTTCAGCAGGTATTCAAAGATAAAAGCCTGCGCGTGAACTTTAACACGGCGGTATATAACGGGTCTGCCTTAAATCCGGTCAACGATCCAAACCAAAACACCAATGTCTATACATACGACCGTACCAATCTTAATCTGGCCGTCATCAAGAGTTTCATGAATGAGCGACTTACGTTTACCGTGGGGAGTGCATTCGACTTTGGCCTGACGGCCCAGCAGGTTTCTAATGCAGCTGTGCAATTTCTTCCCAACGTTACAGCGGAATATAAACTGACCGAAAACGGTCGCGTAGTATTGACTTTCTTTTACCGCGATTCCTACAATTACATCAACCTGGGTAATCATACGATGAACAGTTCGGGAACGAGCATTTCTTATCGTCGTGATTTCGACAGGCTGGATGAGATTTTCAAAAAGAAAAAGACGGAGGTTCCTGCTGACAATACGTCCACCAAAAACTGAATACAAGATTGAATGACTGAAAGTCTGGAAGTCTGGAAGTGAAAAATCATTCGTCTTTCGACTTCCAGTCTTCCAGAATTATATTCAGATCTGCTCACGAAGAGAGTGCCCCAGTTTATCTCGTTTTGTATTCAGGTATTTTTCGTTATGCGGGTTGGATGGAATCTGAATCGGTATCGTATCAACGATCTCCAAACCATATCCCGAAAGTCCCATTCGTTTTTTTGGATTATTGCTTATCAGTTTCAATCTGCTGACACCCAAGTACCGAAGAATCTGCGCTCCGACTCCATAATCTCTCTTGTCCATCGGAAATCCGAGATGAAGATTTGCTTCCACCGTATCCATTCCATCTTCCTGTAGTTTGTATGCTTTTAGCTTATTTACAAGACCAATGCCACGGCCCTCCTGATTCATATACAGAATAACTCCCGATTTATTGGCTTCCACCATCTGCATGGCTTTGTGCAACTGGTCTCCACAATCGCAACGAAGGGAACCGAGAATGTCACCGGTGAAACATGACGAATGCACACGAACCATTACAGGTTCATTTTCTTTCCATTCACCCTTTATCAATGCAAGATGTTCGTTGCTTGTATTTTTTTCCTTGAATGCAATGAGTTTGAAATGACCATATTTTGTCGGCATGTCCACCCGGACAATTTCTTCAATCAGGGAATCGATCTTCAATCGATATTCAATCAGATCGCGGATGGAAATAATTTTGAAATCAAATTTCCGGGCTATTTCTTTCAGCTCCGGCAGTCTGGCCATACTACCATCTTCATTCATGATCTCTACCAGAATACCTGCAGCTTCAAATCCAGCCAGCCGGGCCAAATCTATCGTCGCTTCGGTATGTCCTGCCCTCCTCAAAACACCTCCTTTTTTTGCCCGTAACGGGAAAATATGACCCGGTCTTCCTAAATCACCAGGTCTGGTTGCCGGGTTGATCAAAGCCTGGATGGTTAATGCGCGATCGTGGGCTGAAATGCCCGTTGTACATCCATGACCCAGCAGGTCAACAGACACAGTAAATGCGGTTTCATGCAAAGCTGTATTGTTATTTACCATCAATTCAAGCGCGAGTTCATCACAGCGCTCTTCTACCAGCGGAGTGCATATAAGTCCCCTTCCATATTTACTCATAAAATTCACCACTTCAGGCGTAGCATTTCGGGCTGCAGTTATAAAATCGCCTTCGTTTTCCCGATCTTCATCATCCACCACGATTACCAGTCTGCCCTGGCGAATCGATTCTATCGCATCTTCAATTTTATCTAACATAAATTAATTTATACACAAAGTTACAATTTATCGCCGCCTTATAACAGAGGCAATAAAACACTGGTTTTCAACAAATCAGGCGGATCTCTGAAGTTTTCCTAAAATTTCGGATGTTGAAAAAAAATATTCATTATAAATATTTTAACATTTGAATTTTTCTTTTCTTTACCACTTGTTTCCTTCCCCAGATTGCGGCCATGCAACGATGATTGATGCCATTTTTGAAAAATGCGACTGATACTATTTTTTGTTAATGTTTAATTAATCCGCCCACAGGAAATTTCTTTAACAACTGCAGTTATTTTACAACCTAAATGAATTTCGTTATGAGAAAACGACTACTGATTTTGGCATCTGCCATTCTATGTGTTTTGATAACCAGCGCTCAGGAAACGACTTCAGACATTGCCGGAAGGGTAACCGGCAATAACAGCCCGCTACCCGGTGCTACCGTTACGGCTGTTCATATTCCTACAGGATCAACTTACAAAACAACTTCACGGTCTGATGGCAGGTTTAATCTGCCCAATGTACGCATTGGGGGTCCTTACAAAATTACAGTCACTTATGTCGGTTACGAAACGGCTGAACAGCGGGATATCATGCTCACCCTTGGTCAGGAATACAAGGCTGACTTTGCACTAATTCCTCAAACCAAACAACTAAACGAAGTAACTGTAACGAATTCAGGAACCGGAGGTAAGGTTTTTAATTCAAGCCATACCGGTAATCAGGAAATCATTACCCGCGCGCAACTGGAAAGGCTGCCATCAGTGAACCGGAGTTTGTTGGATTACACCCGCCTCACACCCGGAGCAAACGGTCTTTCTTTCGGTGGACAGAGTAATCAATACAATAATATCACAGTAGACGGAGCAAATTTCAATAACTCATTCGGTCTATCCGGTACACTGGGTGGTCAAACGAATTCACAACCAATCAGTACGGACGCCCTCGAACAGGTTCAGGTAAATGTGTCCCCCTACGATGTGAGGCAGGGTGGATTTTCCGGTGCCAGTATCAATTCAGTTACACGCAGCGGAACCAATACATTTCGCGGTTCTCTATATACCTATATAAAAGGACCCGGTACCCAGGGATACAATGTTGAGGACATAAAGATACCAAGACAGGATTTTTCTTATAACCTGACCGGCTTTTCTGTTGGCGGTCCGATCATTGAAAACAAATTATTCTTTTTTGTGAGTGGTGAACAGGAAAACAGAACTGATCCGGGAACGTCTTTTATTGCTTCCGACGCTGCAAATAAACCAAATGGTGTGTCTGTTTCCAACGCGAATGCAGACACCTTAAATGCGCTGGCCGCATTTCTAAAAAATACTTACGGGTATGACCCCGGCGCTTTCCAAAATTACAGTTACAAAACCCAGAGTAAGAAACTTACGATCAAGGTGGACTGGAATCTGGATCAGAATAATACTTTAACCATAAAATATAATTATCTCAATTCTTCCAGACAGATCCAGGCCAGTAACAGTGGTTCAGTGAATTCCTCATATGGCAGAACGCCCGGCCAGTATGCGATGCCATTCTACGGAAGCGGATATAAAATCAATAATAATTTCGACATCATCATCGCTGAATTGAATACCCGTCTGGGTAATAAAGCATCAAACAAATTACAAATCGGTTACACTGCTTTACGCGATTTCCGTTCGCCACTAACTTCAAGCCCCTTTCCGCTGGTAGATATATTGGACGGAAGCGGTAATCCTTACACGTCGTTTGGATATGAACAATTCACCTATGGAAATGTACTGAATACGGATGTTTATCAGTTAAATGATATTTATACGATGTACAAAGGAGCCCACGAGATTACGGTTGGCACACAGAATTCGCTGAAAAAATATTCAAATGGCTTCTCCCCGGCTTATGAGGGGGTATACCGTTTTAATAGTGTAAGCGCTTTTTATGCAGCGGCAGCTGATCCCTCAGTTAAAGCTGCCCGTTACGATCTGTCATACACATTACCTCCGAACGGTCCTTTCCCCCTGGTGGGGCCACAGGATCTGGAACTCGGATTCTTTGTACAGGATAAATGGAGAGTCAAACCAAATTTTACACTGATCTATGGTTTGCGCGTAGACATTCCGATCTTTAAAAATACATTTCTTCAGAATGACTCCGCTGCGGCCCTCACATTCTATAACGGTATTCACCTGAATACAGGACAGGCGCCACATGTAAATCCCCTGTTCGGACCCAGACTTGGTTTTAACTGGGATGTAAACGGAGACCAGAAAACTCAGGTTCGCGGAGGTGTAGGATTATTTGCTGGTCCTCCTCCATTTGTTTGGATCAGCAATCAGGCAAGTAATAGCGGCGTCGCCCTGTTTGGTTCTATCAGTAATTCAACAACTGCTTCATTCAGTCCGGAAGTAAACCCGAATCCAAACTGGCCGGCGAATGCAACCAAAACTCTTAGTAAATCTTATAGTCTGAACGTGACGGATCCTTCATTTAAATTTCCGCAGGCTTTGAAATCAAGTCTGGCGATAGATCAGAAAGTATTAACGAACTGGATTGTGACACTTGAGTTTACCTACTCAAAAGATGTTAATGCTGCATTTTTTCAGAACGTAAATCTGCCATCCACGGGCACTCCCCTGGTTGGTGCCGACAACCGCGTACGATATAGTTCCAGTCAGATTTACCCCGTGGGTGGAGCAGCGGCAGCGACAGTATCCAATCCGAATATCGGAAATGCCATATATATGACGAATGTAAACGCTGGTTATGCATATACGGCAACAGTCCAGGTACAAAGACAATTTAAAAATCTGTATGTGAACGTATCATATACATACATGCAGGCCAAAGATGTGATGGTTGGCGGTTCCACAGCAGCTACCATGTGGGGATCAAAACCCATTTCCGGTGATCCGAATGCACCCCAACTGGGTTATTCAAATTCCTATATGCCACAACACGTTATTGCATCCGCTTCTTATAAGTTTATCTATGGCAAATATTTTGCTACGAGCGTCGGACTTATATATGAAGCAGCACCTTCCGGAGTTGGTTCATATGTGTACAATGGAGATCTGAACAATGATGCACAGACTTCTAATGATCTTCTTTATATCCCGACCGTTGCTGATCATGAGTCGGGTAAATATGTAACAGCAGGTAGTGGCGGCCTCGATACAAGATCTCCTGAAGATGTTTGGTATCAAATCAATGCGTTTATTCAGCAGGATAAATATCTGAATTCGCATCGCGGCAAATATGCTGAAAGGAATGCTGTGATATTCCCGTGGTATAATCGGGTGGACGCCAACGTCAGCCAGGATTTTTATATTAAGGCTGGCAAAAACACCCATACACTGAGATTTTCAGTGGACATTGTAAATGTGGGAAATCTGATCAATAAGGATTGGGGAATTTATCAGTTGCCCGCAGCGGGAACCGGTTCAAGCATTCTTCTGAGTGGCGTTCCGAATGTAATCAATGTTGGACTTATCTCCGCCAAAGTCGGTGCTGACGGAGTTCCGGTATATGGTTTCCCTTATCAGATTGCACCAACGGCCACATCAGCCGGTGTGCCGTATACGCATTCCTGGAAAGACGACACGAGTCTGGCATCACGCTGGCAGATGCAATTCGGGATACGTTATTTATTTAACTAAATATTGCTAAAAGCTAAAAAAGCCTGACACTACAGTGTCAGGCTTTTCATTTTCCCAAACCCCCATCTGAGAAAAACAGGCATGGCATGCGCCCATGTTGGAATATCATGTTTGCCTCCGTCTATTTCGTAATAACAAATATCTGTTTCCGAATCATATCCCTTATTCTTCAGCGCTTCAATCAAATCGAGTGTGTCGTCTATCGAATCGATAACTCCGTTTTCGTTTCTGTCTTCTGCCTCATCGGCCGTGCCACATTCAAAAAAGAATTTCATTCCCGGCACGGATTCCCCATCGCGGATCTGATTATGCATGATCCGGTGCTGTTCATCCTGATATTCCGGATCATCCTTATCCAGTGTACGCCACCAGAGAGAACCAGAAAATATTCCTGTAAGGTTAAAAAGATGACCATGTTTCCAGGAAATATCGAGAGCGCTCAGGCCTCCGAGCGAAAATCCCGCAAAAGCCCAACGCGTTTCCAGTTTGTCCGGAAAAAGAAGATGTATAGCCGGCATCAATTCCTGGACAATAAAATGCATATATCGACTGGCCAGGTTCCCTCTTCCCTTATAATCAGCTGTTATTGCGGTTCCATATTCAAATTTTCTTAGCGGGCCGGCATGAATACCGACACATAATACCGGCCGTATGGCTTCAGCGCGGTATAATTTGCCGAGAATTGAATCAAGTCCCATCGTTTGGAGATCCTGACCGTCATTGATTAGTAAAACATCCATTGGGTATTTCTGGTCTCCTGTTACTGGCGGCAGGTAAAAATCGATCCGCAGGTTTCTTGCCAGAATTTCCGAGGGAAAAGACAGCGTTTCAATTGATTTTATTTCCGGGTTTACGGATAGCATATTTTCAAAAATAGGCAAGAATACGGAGTTCATTTGTTTTTATAGCATTTTAAAAATAAATTTGAATGCCCACCAACCCGATTTAGTATGAATTTGAATGAACAGTATTACAAGTGGCATTCCCCGTCTCTTGATCACGATGTGGAAATGCTCGTTTACGGGCATGCAGGCCAACCGGTGATTTTATTCCCGACATCAAAGGGGCAATATTATCAGAATAAGGATCAGGGGATGATAACCGCAGCACAAAGTTTTTTGGAAAGTGGAAAAGTAAAAATTTATTGCCCTGCCAGTAATGACGCTGAAAGCTGGTATAATAAATCCATCCCGCCAAACGAAAGAGCCTGGAACCAGGAAAAATTCGACCGTATGATATCAACTGAACTTGTTCCTTGGGCCCAACACGAAACGGGTTATGAGAGAATGGCTTTTGCAGGATGCAGTTTTGGTGGTTATCACGCGGTTAATAGTGCTTTCCGTCATCCGAATCTGTCAAGTTATTGTTTTTCCATGGGCGGAGCCTTCGACATCAAACAATTTACCGACGGTTTTTATGACGACACCATTTATTTTAATAACCCGATAGACTATATTCCGAACGATAATAATCCAAATCTCTGGAAGATGGGAATTGTTCTGGGAACCGGTGAATTTGATATTTGCAGAGCAGATAATGAACGATTAGATGTCGTTCTTCAGCAAAAAAATATACGCCATTGGCTGGATATGCGGCCACAGGCAAATCACGACTGGCCGGTATGGCGCGAAATGTTTCCGCATTATCTCTCTTTAATCAATTAACTTCCTGAAATAAACAAACTTCATGAAAAAAATCGGCGTTCTATACGGCAAAGAAAGAAGTTTTCCCATGGCATTTATCGAAGCGGTGAATGGAAAGAATGTTCGGGGCGTTCGTGCCGAATCTGTCACTATCGATAAAGTAATTCAGGGTCAGTCGAGCGGTTATAGTGTCATTATTGACCGCATCTCACAGGATGTACCTTTCTACCGGGCTTTCCTGAAAAATGCTGCTATCAGCGGAACGGCTGTCATCAACAATCCTTTTTGGTGGAGTGCTGATGAAAAATTTTTCAATAACGCGCTGGCGACTAAAATCGGTGTTCCGGTTCCCAAAACAGTTATTTTGCCTTCGCGTGATTTGCCTGAAGACACTTCTGAATTGTCTTTTTCCAATCTCGCTTATCCTTTGGACTGGGAATCCATTTTTAAATACGTCGGTTTCCCGGCCTATATGAAACCATTTGCGGGCGGTGGCTGGAAAAATGTTTACAGGATCGCGAACGCGGAGGATTTTTATCAGAAGCACAGCGAGACCGGACGCCTTGTAATGCTTCTGCAGGAAGAAATTGTATTCGAAGAATATTATCGTTGTTATTGTATCGGAGGAAAATATGTGCGCATCATGCCCTACGAACCACGCAACCCGCATCACCTCCGATATGTGGCCGACTTTTCTCCCGCTACAGAAAAGCTTCGTCAAATGGAACAAATTGTTCTGCGCATAAATCATTATCTCGGTTACGATTTCAACACGGTTGAACTGGCAATAAAAGACGGTATTCCTTATGCAATCGATTTCTGTAATCCGGCTCCCGATGCGGAACGTGGCAGTGTAGGTGAAGATAATTTTAAATGGGTAGTGGAAACAGCGGCGATCTATGCAATTGAAAGAGCAATGGAATCGAAAGAAGGTCTTGATAATCTGACCTGGGGCGAATATATTAAAAGAAGCGCTGCACAGAAACCGTTGATGGGCTGAAAGTTTAAGAAAATTATCTAAATTTCGGGACCCTCCATTCCTCAATTACCACTTTGAATTTATGGTGAACATCAACTATCAGAATTTTACACTTGGGATCGAAGAGGAATATATGGTGATTGATCCCTCAACCAGGGAACTCAAGAGTCATGAACAAAAAATTGTTGTAGAGGGTCAGAAAATGATCCGCGACAAAGTCAAGGCTGAAATGCATCAGGCTGTGGTGGAAGTTGGAACGGATATCTGCCGTGATATTTCGGAAGCGCGGCAGGATGTATCCACATTAAGAAAAACCATTTCACAGATTGCTGCTGACCAGGGATTATGGGTAGGCGCTTCGGGTACACATCCGTTTAGTCACTGGGAAAGTCAGCTCATAACAGATCATGCCCGTTATAACGAGATCGTAAATGAACTGCAGGAAGCGGCACGCAGCAACCTGATTTTTGGACTGCATGTGCATGTGGGAATGGAAAGCCGGGAAATGGCCAATCATATTGCCAATTCCACCCGATATTTTCTTCCCCACATCTATGCGCTCAGTACGAATTCGCCATTTTGGGAAGGTCGAAGTACGGGATATAAATCTTTTCGAACCAAAGTTTTCGATAAATTTCCGCGCACCGGAATTCCGGAATATTTTGAAAGTATTGAAGCGTACGAAAATTTCATCAAATTACTCGTTAAAACAAATTGCATTGACAATGCAAAAAAGATATGGTGGGACCTGCGCGTTCATCCTTTTTTTAATACCGTGGAATTCCGGATTTGTGATGTTCCGATGACGGTTGAAGAAACCATCTGCATAGCCGCGTTATTTCAAGCGGTTTGCGCAAAAATTTACAAACTCAAGACACAGAACTTGAACTTCATTATATATCAGCGTGCACTGATCAACGAAAATAAATGGCGGGCCAGCAGGTATGGAATAGATGGGCACCTGATTGATTTTGGCAAAGAGGAAGAAGTGAATACCAGAGTATTAATTTATGAACTGCTGGATTTTATTGACGATGTGCTCGATCCGCTCGGAAGCAGGGAAGCAGTAAACATTATTCCGAAAATGTTTGAATTTGGTACCGGAGCCGACAGGCAATTAAAAATTTATGAGGAAAGCAAGAGTCTGATAAAAGTGGTGGACTATATACACGACCAGTTCTTATATGGTCTATGAAAGATTCTCTATCACCATGGCACTGGCACCACCGCCGCCATTACATATACCAGCCGCTCCGAATCGGGCTTTCTGCTCTCTTAAAATATAAAGCAAGGTCACCATTATCCTGGCTCCGCTGCAGCCCAGAGGATGACCAAGCGCAACCGCACCTCCGTGAATATTTACTTTCGAAGGATCCAGTTGCATACGTTTACTATTTTCAATTCCCACTACTGAAAAAGCCTCGTTTAACTCCCAGTAACTAATGTCTTCCATTTTTAAACCGGCTTTTTGAACGGCTCTCGGAACGGCAATGGCAGGAGATGTCGTAAACCATTCAGGCGACTGTTCTGCATCGGCATAAGACACTATTCTGGCCAGCGGTTTCAATCCAAGCTGTTTCAGTTTTTCCTCACTCACCAATATCATGGCGGCTGCACCGTCATTCATTGAACTTGCATTGGCCGCCGTGACCGACCCGTCTTTCTGGAAGGCAGATTTCAACAATGGAATTTTATCAAATTTTACATTGAAGGGTTCTTCATCCTGTTCAAATCGAATGGTCTCTCCTTTTTTTTGTATGTCTATAGCAAATACTTCTTCTTTGAAGTTTCCTTTTTTCCACGCCGCTTGTGCTCTACGGTAACTTTCAATGGCAAACGCATCCTGTGCTTCGCGGCTGATGCCACAGGTAGAAGCACATAGCTCTGCCGCATTTCCCATGGCTTTGCCATCATAGACATCTGTAAGTCCATCCTTTGCAAGGCCATCGATGAGAAGACTATTACCATATTTATTTCCCCACCTCATCTGGTCGGCATAAAAAGGAACACTACTCATATTTTCCATACCACCGGCAACAACAAACTCCGAATCACCCAATAATATATTCTGTGCGCCAATCGCAATTGACTTCATTCCACTTGCGCATACTTTGTTAATCGTTGTGCAGTTTACATTATCCGGAAGACCGGCAAATTTTGCAGCCTGTCTCGCTGGTGCCTGCCCAAGGTTAGCCTGCAATACCGAACCCATCAATACATCATTCACTTCCTCTACCGGCACGCCGGTTCTGAGCATTGCTTCGCGGATGGCCATTGCACCAAGGCGCGTCGCCGGCAGGTCCTTCAATGTTCCACCAAAACTTCCAATG
>DASXNJ010000341.1:0-4135 GCA_036495145.1 Puia sp. | reverse complement strand
ACATTGGCCGAACCATTGATGTCAAGAGAAATGGTCCGGTACTTTTTTGCGAATTTATGCCGGAGCTGAAGATTGGAACCGTTTATGGTAAAGCCACTATTGTAGCTCGAGGAATTACCAACCGATGTATTGACCGGCGATCCATGATTGTCCACCGTGGCGGAGGAAGACGAAGCATTCGGATCGCTGGATTGAAATACGATATTCGGTCGAAAAATCAGCGAGTTGCTACTGTCGAACCGATGTTCGAGATTAAAGTTCAGGCGATGGTTTTGACGGCGCTGGATATTTGACTGAGTACCGGTTGTCGTATTCGAACTGTCCTGACCAGGTTGACCCTGTATGGTTTTTATCACACTGTCATTCTGATCGACCGTAATATGCTGACTGTTGAAAAAATAGTTTCCGTAGAAATCAGTATTAGGACCAAATGAATTCCGGTAGTTCGCGCCACCTGCCCAAACTGTTGTAACTCCTGTATTGGTGGTGGTTGTAGCCGCGCCGCCGCCACCGCCTCTGCCACCGGCACCGCCTTCAGGCGTGAAATTTTGTTTGTTGATATCATTCGCCTGCCCGATCACCGAAATCTGCTCGTCATTGTCGAAGCGGTGCATGTTCAGGCTTTCATCATAAGTCTCATTGGTACCGGCTGCCGCGACCGCTTTACCAAAATATCCCTGACGTTTATCCTTCTTCGTAATAATATTGATGGTTTTTACCCGGTTACCGTCATCGAAACCACTGAATTTACTCTGGTCACTCAGGTCGTCAAATACCTGTATCTTATCAATAATATCGGGGGGCAGATTCCTGGTGGCGAGTTTTGGATCATCGCTAAAAAAACGTTTACCATTCACCAGTACGCGACTGACTGTTTCACCCTGGGCGGTGATGACACCGTTTTTATCAACCTGTATACCGGGCATTTTTTTCAGAAGATCTTCGGCAACCGCATTGGGTTTCGTTGCATAGCTGCCAGCATTATATTCAACCGTGTCTTTACGTATTAAAACAGGTGGTCTTTCGATGACCACCTCCTCCATCTGATCAGTTGCCGGCTGCATGTAAAGCGTCTTAAAATCCATTTCCAGCTTGTCGGGACTGATGGTAAATATTTTACGGATATGATTGTATCCTTCAAAACTGATTATTAAATGATAAGTGCCCTGCTGAAGATTTTTAATCATGAATGAACCTTTCCTGTCCGTTGTGGAGAATTGAATATCGCTTGAATCAGCATTTACAGGCTTGACCGATACCGTCGCCTCACTCAGGTCCTGTTTGCCCACCGTATCCATGATTGTTCCTTTTACTGATCCGGAGGGCTTTTTCTGAGGGAAGGCAAGCAAGGCGGTCAGCAAAAAAAAACAGGAAATGACAATAAATTTCATCCGGTAGGCTGATATACACTACAATTACGTACTTAAGTTTTTAAAAATTGCCCGGAGGATGAAAATTAACGGTTCATTATCTTAATTCCCTGCATTGCAATTATCTTCAACCCCTGAAACAAAATTACGCCATGCGTTATTGCATCATTGTTCTGATTGCCCTCATTTTGACCAAAACATCAGTTGCCCAGCATTCATTTCAGGTGAAAGATATCAGTATTCAATGGCAGACAATACAAAATGATTATCAGAACAAACCCCAGTCGCTGAATGCGATTATTTTAACCAATAACAGCTCTGTTGAATTCCCCGGGTCCGGCTGGAAAATGTATTTTAATTCTGCCCGCCTGATCGTTCCTGCTACTGTGAGCAATAATGCAAGAATCAATCTGATCAACGGGGATCTGTTTAGCCTGACCCCTTCGCCGGATTTTCACGCACTGAAATCAAAAACTTCCGTTCGCATAGAATTTATTGCAGAAGAACCTGTAGTTAATATAACCGACGGTCCTGAAGGATTCTACCTGGTTTGGGATGATAAACCCGATCAGGGATTTTCTACCGGATCGTTTACTATTGATCCGTTTAAACCCGGTTATAAGGGATTGGTCACTCCTGCCGTCCTTTACAATCAAAATAAACTGATACAGGATATTCCGGCGGAAAGGCTGACAAAAATATTTCCTACCCCGGTGAACTATCAGGAGTCAGGTGGTTTTTTCACGCTGACGACCACAGTGAACCTGATTGCCGATGACCGGTTTACAAAAGAAAAATCTGAATTGCAGACTACATTGGAAACCCTGCTCGGGAAAAAAATGATGGCTGAAAAATCAGGCAATACCATCAGTCTTTTATTTAAAAATGGACTGTCTGATGAAGGATACGAACTGGAAGTAAAAACTGACAGTATCAGCATCCGCGCTTCGGGTTCAGCAGGAATATTTTATGGCATTCAATCTTTGAAAACCCTGGTCCCGCCGCAATCCTGGGCGAAAACCGAAACATCAATACAGGTTCCGGCAGTATCTGTTAAAGATGAGCCGCGATTTGGATACCGCGCTTTTATGCTTGATGTGGGACGGAATTTCCAGACAAAAAAAGAAGTATTCAGAGTACTCGACGTGATGGCGCTTTATAAACTGAATGTTTTCCATTTTCATTTGACAGAAGACGAGGGCTGGCGTCTGGAAATAGATTCACTGCCAGAACTGACGGCGATAGGCGCCCATCGCGGTCATACGCTCGACAGCAAACATTTCTTACCACCTTCCCACGGATCAGGACCCGACACGAGTAAAATGCCCGGCTCCGGTTTTTACAGCAGATCTGATTTTATTGAAATTCTTCGTTATGCAAATGACCGGCATATCATCGTGCTGCCAGAAATAGAAACGCCGGGGCATGCGCGGGCTGCTATCAAAGCAATGAATGCTCGATATGAAAAATTCATGAAAGAAGGAAATAAGGAAGAAGCCGAACGATATCTGTTGTATGATCCAAACGATCAGTCGAAATATAGTTCTAACCAGTACTGGAACGACAATATCATGGATCCTTCTCTCCCATCCACCTACCGTTTTATTCAAACGGTGATCAATGCAGTCGTGGAAATGTATCATGAAGCCGGCGTTCCTCTAAAGAGTATTCATTTCGGCGGAGATGAAGTTCCCGATCATGTCTGGGAAAAATCTTCCGCTTATTTCGCATTCAAAGCAGCTCACCCCGAAATTAAAAATACTGGCGACCTCTGGTATTATTTCTATGGCCGTGTGAATCAGATGGTCAAGGCAAAAGGACTTTATCTTTCGGGCTGGGAAGAAATGGGATTGCGAAAAACCGTGCTCGACGGCAAACCGGTGTATCTGCCAAATCCTGATTTCGAACCTGAACATTTGCAAACCGATGTCTGGAATAATACGTTGGGCGGCGGAAACGAAGATCTCGCCTATAAACTCGCCAATGGAGGATATAAAGTAGTTCTTACCTGCGTCTCCCATCTTTATTTCGATATGGCGCATTATAAATCATTCGATGAGCCGGGATATTACTGGGGCGCCTTTACAGATATTGACAAACCGTTTTCCTTTATACCGTTCGATTATTTTAAAAATTCAAATGTTGATAAGGATGGTCTCCCTTTAAACCGGAACTTCTTTTTAGGTAAACAACGACTGACAGACTACGGCAAATCCAATATTGCGGGTCTGCAAAGTGCGGTGTGGGGAGAAAATATCAAGACGCCTGAACGGCTGGAATATATGCTTCTTCCGAATCTGCTGGGTTTTGCTGAAAGAGCGTGGGCCAAAGATCCCGAATGGGCCATCACCGCGGATACGGGTCGTAGTAATCTTTTGTATGCGGAAGCCTGGTCTTTATTCGTGAATGTTGTTGGTAAAAGAGCGTTGCCCATGTTGGATTATTATATGGGTGGCTATCATTATCGCGTGCCGAAGCCGGGATTGATTCTGGCAGAAAGTGTATGGAAAGCCAATATACAGTTCCCGGGTATGCCTCTCCGTTATACGATGGATGGTAAGAAACCCGATACCAAAAGTATATTATATAAAGATCCCTTTCCGGCCACCGGGAAACCTTTACAGTGCAGGGCTTTTGATACCAGAGGAAGAGGCGGCGCCGTTGCGGGAGAATGAATTTTTTGAGAAAGTTCTCATCATCGCGCTGCTTCCGGCAAAAAAGGGCGTGCGTTGATGAAGGGAATCCGGTTGAATATTCAATACGTT
>DASXNJ010000340.1:0-2682 GCA_036495145.1 Puia sp. | reverse complement strand
TTGGGACCCTGAACGGCGAGCAAACATGTTTTGGAGGAAATGTCTTCCAACTTAACCTCAGTATTATTTTTTTTGATCCAGTTCCAGTCTTTTTCAATGTTAGCCGCATTCACCACAAGCATGTATACTTCATTCTTTTTTATGCAATAAACAAGCAGATCGTCAATAATCCCGCCCGCAGAATTTGTAAGACAACTGTATTGCGCCTGGCCATCCGTTAGCTTTGAAGCATCGTTTGAAGTAAGGCTTTGTATCAAATCGAGAGCACCGGGTCCCTTGAGAATAAACTCGCCCATGTGACTTACGTCAAAAACACCGGCATTATTCCGCACAGCCAGGTGTTCATCATTGATGCCCGAATAGCTGATCGGCATGTTATATCCGGCGAACTCAGCCATTTTTGCACCCAGTTCAAGGTGTTTATGCGTAAAGGGTGTGGTTTTCATAACCGATGTAGTTTAAGAAACAGAGCGCGAATTTAAAACTTGCGCTGCAGGCAGCCAATAATAATATGGTCCCGGCTGTTCCGCCAAAGGCGGTATATCCGGGACCATCGTTTTTTGTGATTCAGTTAACTAAGGTTCGTAAGCAAAACCAGGGTTGCGCTGGATTCACTGGATTCGTCATCCTTATCTTCATCATTCTTTTCAGAGGCCGGCGTATTTAAATTCCGGGTAGTTTTCGGTTTATGATAACGGTAATCTCCGTTTGGATTTTTCTTTTGAGTACTATCTGGCAAAACATTCCGGTTCTGTTCTTCATTATTGTTATCGTCGCGATAGTTTTTGTTTGTTCTTTCGAGTCCGTTTTCAGTCATTACATATTCGACTTCCGATGTCCAGGAATATGATTCATCATTGTCCGAATCGTTCCATTCAATGTCTATTCCGTTATTGCGCCAGCGTTTTCTGTTTACGGTGAACCATTTGTATTCGTCCAGGTTTTTTTTCATCAGTATTTTTTTACCAACCGGCATTTCGATTACCAGTAATACTTTCTGATTGCGGAAAAGTTGATTTGGAGTGATAATAAATCCGCGTGACAGAGCCAGAATGCTATCTCTCTGTTCGATCGGAAAATTTATTTGCGAAGCGAGATTCCGGGCTTCCGCTGAATTGTTCCCCAAGCTGCTTTTCACACGTTCCAGGTGCCAGGAGCTATCCTTACTTTTGATTACATCTATGCGGACTGTATTCAGCGTGACACTGTCCTCTGTTAAGTTAAAGAAGGGCCCGTTATGCCGCCAGTTCATACCCATCCAGTCGCCGGAATCGTCAATATAGTAGGGTTTTGAATCATCTATCTTAACCGTCAGCTTTCCATTTGCAGGAGCGGTCAGATCGATTTCATCATGTACAGATGAAGGGGTACTATAATGTCTTCCTACAGAAGCAGCCAGAAAAATCAAACAGATCAGGCCGATTACCCAGAGGCTGCCGAAAGTATATCCCAGGTAATTGTTACGGCTTCTGGCTCCTATGATTCGACGTATCAGCCAGGTCAGTATGGCAATCACAGGTAACAGGAGGAAAAGTATAGCAACTCCCCAGATCATGATATTCTGCCAGAATCCCTGGATGAAATAATTTTTCAAAGGCAGTAAACCCGCACCGCCAAACAGTAAACCGATCAGCGCGGTCACCAGCGCAAAAGTGACAATTACTGAAATAAATAAAAAGAAAGCTTTAAACAGTACACCAATTGCATGTCCAATACCCCGACTCTGAATATTCACGTTTGAAAGGTCTTTCCGGATATTACCAGACCTGTTCTTCATTTCATTTCCGAACTCTTCAGCCTTCTGTTTTATTTCTCCGCCAACCACTGTAGCTTTTTGTTTAAATCCTTCCAGGTCGCTCTTTATAGTATTCTTTATTGATTCAAGATCAATTTTTTCCCCACGCATTTCCAGTTTTTCAGAAGCGGTTTTGGCTTCCGGTAAAAACGATCCATAGAATAATATAAATAGTCGTTAAACCGCCGCCGAAACCACTGGCTATAAAGGAAAATGAATCGTCGAAATTAAACCATGAACGATGAAAGATGGTTCTGAGCACTCCAAGTATCAACGGAAAGCAAAATATTACACGTGGTATCCATATTTCAATATTAAAATAAGAGGCGAGTCCACTGGCCACTCCGCCGATTACACGGTGGTCAGAATCACGAAAAAGTCTCTTCCTGATATTTGTGACCATTGATTTCGGGGGAAGCACAACCCATAATATCAGATAAACCAGGATACCTGTTCCAAATCCAAGTGTTAACAAAGCGAACACTATTCTTACGATGGAAGAATCTATTCTCAGATATGCTGCAATGCCCCCGCAAACTCCCCCCAGCATTTTATCATTTTCTGAACGATACAGGCGCTGCGACCCTTCTGTTGCTGCTTCTTCAGCAAAAGAGGATGAAGTTCGGCTGCTATTATTTCCATTTGAGCTGCTGTTTTCGTCCTGATCAAAATCTTCCGGACGTCCCATGCTCGTTATGATTTCTTCTACGTCAGCATCTGTAATACAGGTTGCACCTTTTTTGAGGCGATCTGAAAAGAGTTCTGCAAAGCGGTTTTCGATATCGTTTACGATTTCGTCACCACCTTCTTCACCGGCAAAATGTTTTTTCAGACTCTCAACGTATTTGCGCAATATATCATATGCTGTTTCTTCAATCGGGATAACC
>DASXNJ010000339.1:0-3844 GCA_036495145.1 Puia sp. | reverse complement strand
TTAAAAATTGCTATACTGGGAACCAGAGGTGTGCCCAATAATTACGGTGGATTTGAACACGTGGCTGCGCATCTGTCAAGGGGTCTTGTTCAGAAAGGACATGACGTAACGGTCTATAATTCCAGTAAACATCCCTACAAGGAAAAACAATGGCATGGTGTTCATATGGTACACTGTTACGACCCGGAATACCTGATCGGTACTGCCGGACAGTTTATTTATGATCTGAATTGTATACTTGATGCCCGGAGAAGAGAATATAATATAATTCTTGTGCTTGGTTACACCAGCAGCTCCGTCTGGGGATTCCTGTATCCCAAAAATGCCATCATCATTACGAATATGGATGGCATGGAATGGAAACGCAGCAAATATTCGGGCCCTGTAAAAAGCTTCCTGAGAAGAGCAGAGAAATGGGCAATAGAATCAAGCAACTTTTACATCGCAGATTCTCAGGTTATCAAAGAATACCTGGACCGCAAATATCATGTTAAATGTAAACATATCGCGTACGGTGCTGGCATTTACCCGGTAGCTGATGTAAACCTTTTGAAGCAGTATAACCTGGAAAAAAATCAATACTTCCTGTTAATGGCCAGAATGGAGCCTGAAAATAATATTGAAATGATATTGGATGGATATACCATGACAAATACAAAAACCCGGTTTGTTGTCATTGGAAACACAACTAACCGATATGGCAAATCGCTGGAGATAAAATATAAATCAGACTCCCGGATCGTATTTCTGGGGGCCATTTTTAACGAGATTAAAGTCCAGACATTAACCGCTTTTTGCAAATTGTACTTTCACGGACATAGTGTCGGCGGTACCAATCCATCCCTTTTGGATGCCATGGCCGCAAGAGCACCCATCGCCATCCACGACAACGTTTTTAACGATGCCGTCACAAAAGGAAATGCGCTCCGCTTTCATGACGCCAATGATGTATTCAACATGATCAATGAAAATCACCTGCCCGACGAAATACAAATCGAGGACAATTATGCAATGATCGCGAGCGAGTTTACATGGGAGAAAATCGTAAATCAATATGAGTACTATTTCCTCGCCTGTTTCCTGAACAAGCAGCCGTATTATCTCTTAAAACATGCAACCCTGCCGGCAAATTGACGTATTATCATTGTGGATCTCTTCATGGCATATTAAGTAATATGTAAATGAAATATTTTAACATCAGAAAAGACATACTAGCCACTCTCGCCTATTTTAACATGTTCGACTACCCCCTGAAGAAGAACGAAATTTTCCTTTTTCTGGGGCATTGCAATGATTACCGGGAGTTTGAGCAGGCTTTGACAAATCTCCTCAAAGATTCGGCTGTGTTTAAAATGGCCGAATTTTACAGCCTGCAAAACGATTTCAAACTAGCCATCAGGAGGTTCAGGGGAAACGAAAAAGCGATATCCATGTTAAAAAATGCCGAAAGAGCGGCAAACATTATTTCCTCTTTCCCATTTGTCAGAGCAGTTGCAGTTTCCGGTTCACTTTCAAAATACTTCGCAGACGAAGAGTCCGATATTGATTTCTTTATTATTACCAGGGCAAACCGGCTTTGGATTGCCAGAACCCTTCTGCATATTTTCAAAAAACTTACATTCATCGTTCACAGACAGCACCATTTCTGCATGAATTATTTCATTGATGAGGAGGAACCGGGGATCATGGAAAAAAATATTTATACGGCCATGGAAGTCGCCACTGTTTTACCGCTTCGGGATAACGGCATTTTCGATCAATTCTTCAAAGCAAATAACTGGGCAAGCGTATTCTTCCCAAATAAATATTTGCATACTCCGCCTGTAAAGAACGCAGGAAAATCATGGATAAAATCCCTGACAGAAAAATCACTGAATAACAAATTCGGAAATTCACTGGACAATTTTTTAATGAACCAGACCGCAAAAAAATGGAACGCGAAAACGCTTTCAAATAAAAAAGACAACAAAGGCATGCTGATGAGCATGCACGTCGGAAAACATTTTTCAAAACCGAGTCCGGATGTTTTCCAGAAAAAAATCCTCCAGTCCTACGAGGACAGTCTTTCGGAAATATTTAAACGCTGTGAGCTTTCTGTAGCGAAATAATATAGTAATCTCCGATATATTTCCAGGGCCAGCTGCTCTTAAACCTGTTTTCCATTATACACAACCAGTTATATAACCTGGGGAAATTTTCCGGAAAATTTTCAATATAGGATGGCGGCACCATGGTACATAAACCTTCCAGTTCCTTAAATTCAAATTTCTCTTTTAAATTTCGTCTGATAAATCCGGGAGAATAGTACCAGCAGGTAAAAAAATCGACGCCGATTCTCGCTTTTCTTCCCCCCGAACTAAAAAACCGCCTGGTCGCTGTTTTGAATTTTCCTTTCAGCATGAACATTGTTTCCCAGAGACAAAATCGCGGAAGAACAACCAGCACCACGAATCCGTCCGGTTTCAGCAGCGAATCGAAACTGGTTAATACTTTTTTGAGATCACCGGTACAATTCAAACCTGCAAAATTTGAAAATATACAGTCATACGGACCCTGACAGGAAAGGGTTTCCAGTGAAGTAAAAGAGCAAAGTTCCTGAGTCACGAGCGCATCCATGTTGTGAACTGCCAGTTTCTCCCGTAATTTAGCCTGCATCCCCGTGGAAATATCTGTTGCGTGAACATAATGGCCCTGTTTTGCCAGGAAGATGGCATCATCACCTGTACCTGCATTCAATTCAAGGACCCGGCTGCCCGGTACCAGGTATTTCAATAGAAACTGCCTGACCCTTTCCCTCTTATATCCCACGATTCCGTTGTTCCCGTACAACTGGTCAAAAATCGCCGACTGGCCCGTAAACGCGAGCGCAACCTGTTGTTCATTCATATGATTGATCGGTTCGTTCATCGGGCGGCCTTCTCCAATTGATGAAGTTTTTTCTCAGCAATAAATGCAGCGGGTAAATAATAAATGGCCGACAAGGCTTTCTTTATCCGGGCTGCTTTTATTTTTAATGGATGATTCAATAATTTTTTAATATTATCAAACGCGATATGCTTTCGATAACTTTTATGTACAAACCGGTGTAACTGTTTATAAAAGGCAGGCTGATATGTGTTACTGAACATCAGGGCCAGTTCGTCAGAATCTTTCCAGTTTGTTTTATTGACGAGTTCATTTTTCACTTTTTCAAAAAATACAGTCCCCGGTAGTGGATATGAAACAGAAATTCCCAGTTCATAAGGTAATAACTCGTTGATCATCGCTATTGTGTTCCCGATATCTTCTTTCGTTTCACCGGGATAGCCAAATTGAATAAAAAAGGAAGGCCTGATACCGCATTTCTTTAATAGGCGGGTGGCCTCGTAGATCTGTTGAACGGTTGTGCCTTTATCCATGGCATCAAGAATTTTCTGGGAGCCACTCTCGGCGCCCATCCAGATATTATCACAACCGGCCCTTGCGAGATCAAGAATATTATTTTCCTGCAAAAGCAGATCGACCCTTCCCTGCATTTTGAATTTAAACTGCAATCCTTCTTCCCGGATTAAATCGGCAAATTCATGCACCCATCCAGGCTTCAGACCGAAAATATCATCACAGAACCAGATATGATCAAACCGGAAACGCTGTTTCATCCATTTCAATTCGGCAATCACATTTGCAGGCGTCCTGGAATTATACCGGTTCCCGTAGATCGGTTTTGCGCACCAGTTACATTTAAACGGACAGCCACGGGTTGTACCCATATTCATTGAAAAATATCCTGCATGGGCCAGCCACATATCCCGGTAAGGATCCATACTAATCATGTCCCATGCGGGAAATGGAAGTGCGTCCAGGT
>DASXNJ010000338.1:0-10861 GCA_036495145.1 Puia sp. | reverse complement strand
AAAGGCTGAATTGAATGATCCTTTTCATTTTGAAATTTTCAGAAAGTGAACAAATTGATGATGCTCAGCTTAAAGGGAAAAACAGCAGGTCATTCAAAAGAAGAGGGATCGGATATAACAACTAAATGTTCAATTACTATTGGGAAAGGATTCTCAGATAGTTTATGACGGGTAACGATCGGATAGATTTAGATAAAGGAGTAGTTTCAAAGATAGTTTGCGAAATCCGTAAATGCAATAGCTGTCCTAAAAAAGTAATTTCTTAGCCTTCTTCAATCTTTTCATCTTCCGCACCCGCAAGTACAACCGACCCCATTTTCTTTAGCGGATTTTTATGATTTTCAGTGAATTCCTTCCTTTTCTGGTAAATATCCAGGCACCCATATACCGCGGCCAGGAAAGAACCGGTGTCTGCTTTGTTTTTTCCGGCAATATCAAAAGCGGTACCATGATCGGGTGAGGTTCGTATGGCTGGTAATCCCGCTGTATAATTGATGCCCTCCCCATAGGCCAGGGATTTAAAAGGAATCAGACCCTGATCATGGTACATGGCCAGAACGCCATCAAATTTCTGTTGTTGATTGCGGGCAAAAAATGCATCCGCACTATAAGGTCCATACACTAACATATTGTGTTTGGCATCCTTGATGGCGGGTTTAATAATATCCTCTTCCTCCTGTCCGATCAGCCCGTCATCTCCCGCATGAGGATTAAGTCCGAGAACGGCAATTCGTGGTTTATCAATACCAAAATCCCGGATCAGGGATTCCTTCATGATATTCAATTTGGAAATAATGGTTTCCCTGGTAATATTTTTAGCGATCTCGCTTACAGGAAGGTGTTCAGTAACCAGGCCCACACGAAAATTTTCGGAACTCATCAGCATCAATACGTCTTTTACAGCAAATGCCTGCTTTAAATAAGGCGTATGTCCGGTGAAGGTAAAATTAGCGGACTGAATATTCTTTTTATGAATAGGTGCAGTAACCAGGGCATCAATTTTTTTATCTTTCAACGCTTCTGTTGCCGATATCAATGATTTGACTGCATATAGTCCGCCTGCCTCTGTGAGTTGTCCGGGACTGATGGACACTTCTTCTTCCCAGCAATTATACAAATTCACCTGTTTGTGAAATGGTCGGGAAAGATCTTTAATATGCTGGTAATTGAAAGTGGTTTCGGGGATCGATTTCCGATAAAAATTGATTAGTTTATTGGATCCGAACAGAATAGGTGTACAGAGTTCCAATAACCTGTTGTCTGAAAATGTTTTGATGGCCAGTTCAGCTCCAATACCATTCAGATCACCGATAGAAATGCCGATTACAGGTCTTTGCTGTGGAATGCTCATGTATTATTTTTCGATGGATAAAAATACGATTATTAGCCTTAAGGATCGTTTATTTTTGCTCTATGACACATTTGCACAGAGCACTGAATTTGAAGAAATCTCTGGGTCAGCATTTTCTGAAAGATGAGTTCGTTTGTCAGTCGATTGTGGATGCCCTAAAGCAAAATAAGTTTTCTCAATTACTGGAAATTGGTCCGGGCGCAGGTGCGCTCACCAGATACCTCATTGGAATGGAAGGGGTGGATTTCAAAGCAGTTGAAATTGATCGTGAAAAAGTTGCGTTTCTAAAAAAAGAA
Organism: Puia sp.; assembly: GCA_036495145.1. Taxonomy (GTDB): domain Bacteria; phylum Bacteroidota; class Bacteroidia; order Chitinophagales; family Chitinophagaceae; genus Puia. The sequence continues at coordinate 9,214 of DASXNJ010000338.1, read as the reverse complement.
TTTCCCTTGTTGCTGGATCGTATTATTGAGTTGGATTTTCTTCTGATGGAAAAACCCTTTGACGGACCTTTCACCATTATTGGTAATTTCCCTTATAATATTTCTACCGAAATCCTATTTAAAGTGCTCGGCTGGCGGAATGAAGTGGAGACCGTTATTGGCATGTTTCAAAAGGAAGTTGCACTCCGCATTGCGGCTTCTGAGGGAAATAAAATATATGGAGTTACAAGTGTTTTGTTGCAGGCGTTTTTTAATGTGGAATACTTATTTGAAGTAAGTGAACAGGCTTTTAATCCTCCACCAAAGGTAAAAAGTGCGGTAATAAGACTAACCCCCAAAAAGGAATCGCCTCCTGTTAAATCAGAAAAAAAATTTTTCTTGCTCGTGAAAACAGCATTTAATCAAAGAAGAAAAACATTGCGTAATGCGGTAAAAAGCCTGTTCACAGATGATGTATTAACGGATCCCCTCTTTAATAAGCGCGCCGAACAATTAACTATTTTGCAGTTTGCAGACCTGACCTGGAGAATGAATTAAGTATGGAAATATGGAAGTGATTTTGAAATAAGTTTAGTTAAATTAAGAGATATCAGATAAATGAAATGAAACATGCGAACCGGAAAAGTTCTTATAACAGCGAAAGTGCATGAATACCTGATTGAACGTTTGAAAAAGAGAGGGTTTGAAATATCATATGTTCCCCAGATTAGTTACGAAGAATTAAAAGATATCATACCCGATGCATCAGGGCTGATCATCACAACCCGCTTAAAAATAGACAGGGCCATATTGGAAAAGGCAGATTCGTTGAAGTGGATAGGGAGGCTGGGTAGCGGTATGGAACTGGTAGATGTCGATTTCGCTGTCCGGAAAGGAATACAATGTGTGAGTAGCCCGGAGGGCAATCGTAATGCAGTTGCCGAACATGCCCTGGGAATGCTGCTGTCCCTGATGAATCATATTCCGAGGGCATCCCGTGAAGTAAAAGAGGGAAGGTGGATTCGGGATGCAAACCGTGGCGTAGAACTAAAGGGTAAAACCGTTGGTATCATCGGTTATGGAAACACGGGTTCAGCATTTGCACGCTTATTATCACCATTTGATGTGACTGTTTTAGCCTACGACAAATACAAATTCAATTTCGGGTCAGGGAACATAAAAGAAGCTAACAAAGAACAGTTAGGTAGGTATGCCGATGTGATCAGTCTTCACGTGCCACTTTCCGAGGATACATTTCATATGGCAGGAGAGAACTTTTTTAACTCGTTAAGAAATAAGCCTTTTTTCATAAATACCAGTCGCGGTAAGACTCAGGATACGGCCGCTCTGATAAGGGCACTGGAATCCGGAAAGCTTTCGGGAGCTGCCCTGGATGTACTTGAAAACGAAAAACTTGATAGTTACTCTGCATCGGAAAAACAACAATTTGACCATCTCCTAAGCTTTGATAATGTGTTGTTAACGCCTCATATAGCCGGGTATTCGCAGGAAGCATTTTACGGAATGGCTAAGGTGGTTTTGGACAAACTGGGGCTATAAGAATTAGGACGGAAAACCTTTTTCAGAAAGACCCTGATATCCAATTGTTCGAAAAATACCGGCTACCTTATTTCAGGGAGTCTTAACAGTACCAAAAATACCGTTTTAATCAGATTCCTTATCTTTGCATAAATGCAACGCCTCCCAAAGGGCGTTGTATTTTTTTTCTTTTATCATAAACAGAGAACGATTTATGAGTGGAATCACATATTTAACAAAGGAGGCACTCGAGAAACTGAAGGGAGAATTACAAAAAATGAAGAGTGTCGACAGGCCGGCGGCTTCCAGGGCTATTGCTGAGGCGAGAGAGAAAGGCGATTTGAAGGAAAACGCAGAATACGACGCAGCTAAAGAAGCGCAAGGTCATTTGGAAGCTAAAATACAGCGTCTCGAAGCAGATCTGTCGAATGTACGTATACTCGAAGAAGGTAATATTGATACAAGTAAAGTTTCTATTCTTACCAGGGTAACGGTTACGAACCTGTCCAATAAAAAACAATCTACCTATCATCTGGTTTCGGAAAAGGAAGCAGATCTTAAATTGGGTAAAATCTCTGTTTCATCTCCAATCGGAAAGGGATTGTTAGGTAAGCAGGTCGGAGAAGTGGCAGATGTAATTGTTCCTGCAGGCAAGCTTCAATTTAAGGTGGAAAATATAACGGTCTAACTATTCTCCCAGTATATTAAGATGTAACATATTAAGAAAGTGACCACCATATAAGTATAGGTGGTTTTTCTTTTGATTTCGGCATCGGGTTTTCTATGTTATCAGATTTGCAATGATCTTAGTCTGGATTTTCTGAAAAGCCTCCCTATTTAGTTTTAATTTGGCTTTTTTGAAATCCATATCACTGACCTGACTGATGGGGATCAAATGTATATGTGCATGTGGAACTTCCAGTCCGACAACGGTAAGACCGCAGCGGTCACAATTAAAAGATCTTTCTATCGCTTTTGCGATGGGTTTCGCAAACAATAGTATTCCCGAAAGGTATTTTTCTTCAAGATCAAAGAAATGATCAGTTTCTGTTTTGGGAATCACCAGCGTATGTCCTTCAACTAAAGGATTGATGTCGAGAAAAGCCAGAAAATAATCGTCCTCAGCAATCCGATATGCGGGAATTTCGCCATTGATGATGCGTGTAAATATGGTCATAGGAGAAAGTTAATAGCATGAAAGGATGGGAGTATAGCAGAGTAATTTTATCAGATGACCCTCCTTGGATTTTTTGCAATAAATTCTTTCCATCCGTTCAGTTTTTTTTCTGTTGATAATGGTGAGCGGAATTGATAGTGATGACAAAGTGCAACCGCCAGCGCATCAGATGCATCAAAACGAACGATTTCAAGGCGGATTTCCAATACCTGCTGAAGCATTTTCCAGACCTGTTCTTTGCCAGCATTCCCATTTCCGGTAATCGATTGTTTAATCTTTCGTGGAGCATATTCTGTAACCGGTATGCCTGATTGCATGGCTGCAGCAATAGCCACTCCCTGAGCTCTTCCGAGCTTTAGCATACTTTGCACATTCTTACCATAAAACGGCGCTTCAATGGCAAAATCATCCGGTTTATATTTAGTAATCAGTTGCTGGACGGTAAAATAAATAAGTTCCAGTCGTTGATAAGCATCCATGCGAACAGGAACATGTAGCACATCCATTTCAATGAATTTAGTCCTGGATCCATCAATGCATATAAGGCCCCATCCCATCATCAGGGTGCCGGGATCAATGCCAAGGATTATTTTGGAGTTCTTTTGCAGAGGAACGCTATTTTTGATTGTGGTGTTGAACAAAAATATCAAATTAATAGTCAACTATGTTGCCGGTCCGGTTATAATGTTCTTTCTTTTCTACACAGTGATTCGCCAGCTGCATAAACAGCCAAATTGGAAGGATTCGATTCAACAAATGTTTAGGGTTGCAACGGGAAAACAACAGTGGAAATTATACTGCATGTTCTTTCTTATGCTGATAAACTGGATGTTGGAAACAGCAAAATGGCGGGCTGCTCTTCGACCCATACAAACGATCCCGTTTGCCCGGGCTTTTAAAGCTATTCTCGCAGGGACCTGTATCGCATCTTTTACACCTAACCGGGTAGGTGAATACCTTGGCAGGATGTTGTTTGTTGATCCGGGAAACAAAGTTGTTTCGGTGGCACCTACGATCCTTTGCAGTATTTCACAAATGCTGGTAACACTTTCAGCCGGCTCTGCCGGGCTATATCTTTATCACCATTCAACCACCGTCATACCGGTCTGGCTTCCTCCGGTCTTGTTCCGATCTGCTATCATTGTAACGATCCTAGCAGCGATCACATTGGGCCTTCTTTATTATAGATTTGATCCGGTGATAAAGAGGGTAAACAAATGGCTAATAAAAAATAATAAAACATTTTCTATTCCGGAGAATTATAGTTTTCGGACCTTATCCGGAATTCTGTTCCTTTCATCCATTCGTTACCTGGTTTTTGTGCTTCAATATGGACTTTTGTTTTCTTTATTCGGCATTCCGTTACTCGGATTGCAGGTATTCACGGGCGTTAGTGTCATGTTTGTGTTGATGGCAGTCGTGCCAACTTTAACGTTTTTAACGGATCTCGGTTTTCGTTGGGCTGTCGGTATTCAGGTTTTTCAGGTATATACGTCAAATACGGCAGGGATACTGGCGGTATCACTGGGCATATGGCTGATTAATTTAATAATCCCGGCGTTAGTAGGGAGTTTATTAATTTTAAGGATCAAATTATTTAGCAGTAGATGAAATCGATCACACTGATTATATGTATCTTTTTATTTGGAATTTCATTGCCTTTAAAAGATGGTACTGACTTTTGCGGTTTACCCAATCAAGCCTTTCAGGCGGGTGAAAGCATTACTTTCAAAGTCTATTATACTCTGGCCGGAGTTTACATTGCTGCTGGTGAAGCCACATTTACAGTGGCATTGGAAGAACTTGGCGGCAAACCGGTTTATCATGTAACAGGAGCCGGCAAAAATTATTCTTTTTTGGATAATTTTTTTAAGGTAAGAGACAAATATGAAAGTTATATTGATACCGCCACCCTCCAGCCTTTAAAATTTATCCGGAATGTAAGTGAAGGCTCTTACAGAAAATATGAGAACGTCAGCTTTAATAAAACAGCACACACTGCGATTACAAACTCCGGCGTATTTAAAACACCTGATTGCATTCAGGATGTTCTGAGTACGATGTATTATGCACGCAATATTGACTTTGATAAAATGAAGCCGGGCGACAAAATTCCATTTTCCATGTTCCTGGATAACCAGGTATATGATCTGTATATAAGATACGTGGGAAAGGAAACCATAAAAACCAAATATGGTAAATTCCGCGCTATTAAAATTAAACCTCTTCTGATAAAAGGAACTATTTTTGAAGGAGGAGAAAAAATGACAGTCTGGATAAGTGATGATGCAAACCATATCCCGGTTCGTGTAGAAAGTCCTATTAGTGTAGGCAGTGTAAAGGTTGATATGATGGATTTTAAAAATCGCCGAACGCCTATGAGTTCTTTGATCACTCAACGATAATTTTTTTATTTTCATTATAACCCCTCAACATGAAAAAGCTGCTTAAAATTATAGGTGTCATCCTATGCTCTATTCTCCTGATTGTTATTGTTATCATTGCGTATATAAAAATTGCCTTGCCCGACGTGGGGGCGGCACCTGTAATAACGGTAGACAAGTCACCGGAAAAGGTGGAAAGAGGTCGTTATCTGGCGAACTGTGTAATGTCATGTATGGATTGCCACAGTAAAAGAGATATCACTGAGTATTCTATGCCGATGGTACTTGCAACCAGAGGTCAGGGAGGAGAACGTTTTGATCAGACCATGGGCTTTCCAGGTATTTTTTATTCCGCCAATATCACACCGGCCGGGATCAGCAGCTGGACCGACGGAGAAATATACAGAGCCATTACAACGGGTGTTCGCAGAAACGGTAAACCGATTTTTCCGGTGATGCCTTATCATGCTTATGGGTATGCAAATCCGGAAGATGTAAAATCTGTTGTAGCCTACGTAAGATCGCTCCAGCCGATCGCTAACGTGGTTCCTGAATCTACCGCCGATTTTCCTATGAATATTATTCTGAATACAGTTCCGAAAAGAGCTGAGCCCATTTCGTTACCGACTTCCGGAGATAGTTTGGCAAATGGAAAATACCTGTTTACCATTGCGGCATGTCATGATTGTCATACTCCATTTGAAAAAGGAAAATTTGATGAGACCCTGGCCCTGGCCGGCGGACGCGTTTTTCCCGCGCCCGGAGGTATGGTAACATCCGCAAATATTACACCTGATAAAGAAACGGGCATTGGGTCCTGGACAAAAGAAATTTTCGTCCAGCATTTTGCGATGTACCGTGATAGCGTCATAGCCCATCGCGTTGTAAATGCCGGAGAATCGCAATCAATTATGCCCTGGACCTTGTATGGCAATATGAAAGATTTGGATCTTGCCAATATTTATGCTTATATCCAGACACTTCAGCCTGTTAAACATTCAGTTACCAAGTGGAAGGCGGGACATTAACAGCGTTAGTGTTTCTGCGTTAAACTTTGAATTGTTTTTTCCATTTGCATACTTCTTGAACCTTTTACCAGAAAAGCGGTATTGTCGAATATTTGGGATGCGACCCAGGCACCAGCTTCTTCCGCATTGGAAAAACTCATATAAGGATGTGGGATCTTTAAAAAATCTCCACCTACCAGTATGACGTTTTTCCATTTATTTTTTTCGATCAATCGGATAATCTGTTCATGCTCAACAAGGCTGTCGGCACCGAGTTCCATCATGCCACCAAGTAATAAGATTTTGTCCGGAGATGGAAAATGAACAAAGTTCTCGATGGCCAGTTTCATACTCGAAGGATTGGCGTTGTAGGCATCCAATACTATAAAATTATTCATTGACTGAATCAGTTGTGACCGGCTGTTTGACGGTTGATAATCTTCAAGTGCCTTTCTGATCCCCCCGGGATCAACTTTGAAATAATTGCCCATACAAATTGCAGCGAGTACATTGGGCAGATTGTAATCACCGGTCAATTTTGTCTGAATGGTGCCAGATGAACTTCCGCTGGTAATTCTCACTTTTAAAAATGGTGCCGATTGTGCTGCAAAACCGGTAATATCAGCATGGTTTGTTCCATAAGAAAAAACATTGCCAATCCCCTTACTCATTATTTGCAAATATTCATAATCCCACATCACAAATGCGCTGCCGTTATAGGCACGCAGGTAATCGAAAAGCTCTCCCTTGCCTTTTCTGACTCCTTCCGGTCCTCCAAATCCTTCCAGGTGCGCTTTGCCTACATTCGTAATTAAACCGTGGGTGGGTCTTGTGTATTCGCAATAACCTGCAATTTCCCCGAGGTGATTAGCGCCCATCTCCACGATGGCTATTTCAGCGTCATTTTTTATTTTCAAAATTGTAAGAGGAATGCCAATATGATTATTCAAATTGCCTTCCGTTGTGTAAGTCTTGTATTTTTCGGAAAGTACGGCATGTATTAATTCCTTCGTGGTGGTTTTTCCATTGCTTCCGGTAATCGCGATAAAGGGAATTTTGAACTGGTTACGATGATGGGATGCAAGATCCTGAAGACTGGTCAAAACGTCCTTTGTTCGGATCAGGCGATCCTTGTAGTTTTCTGCTCCATCGATCTCTTCGTCTATAATCGCATAAGCGGCCCCGTTATCCAATGCCTGAATGGCAAACTGGTTTCCGTTGAAGTTATTTCCCTTTAAAGCAAAGAATATATCGTTCTTCTGAACTTTTCGGGTGTCTGTGCAAATATTTGGGTGATTAGAAAAAATCTGATATAATTCGATTATTGAAAACGTAGAATTGACTTCATTCACGGCATCGGTTTTACAATTTGAATAAATTTCTTTAAAGCAAATCTAATAAACAAAAAAGCCATCCCTTTAAACGGGATGGCTTTATATAGTTTAAAAAGGTATTACTGTTTACGGGCGTTTTGCTTTCTTGTCTTATAGCTGATACCGGTTTGTCTGCCGTTGCCTGCTGCACTTCCTACACGGTCCATAGCGCAACGGAAGCCAACTGTAGAACTTGCCTGATCTTCTTCCATAAAGCGGCGGGTTCCGGGTCCGAGCCAATAAGCACGGTCATCCCAGCTGCCCCCCTTAATGACTCTGGATTTGTCGCTGATCAGCGTAGTCTTGCCATAACCATAACTGATTCCTGCGATCAATGAGTCACCATCCAGATAGTTAATTACATCACCTTTCTGATAGTTTCTTCGGTTTTCACTTTCCTTATCTGTTACGGCACGATACTTAATCCTGCCCAGACTATCTCTTTCAGGCTTACCCTCTTTACCCAGATCCATCGTTTCAAATTTGTTACCACGGAATGGAGCAACACCGTTAACGTCTTGGGAAGAAAGCGGGCGGTACACGTCTTCAACCCACTCACTCACGTTACCAGACATATTATATAACCCGAAACCATTTGGATAAAAAGAAGTCACGTCTGCTGTATAAACTGCATTGTCGTTCAAACCACCGGCTACACCCATATTGTCACCATTTCCTCTTTTGAAATTCGCGAGGAATGTACCCTGCCAGGTGCCGCGACGTGAATCACGAAGTCCGTTTACATTCTGGCTCCAGGAATAAACCTGCTTATTTGCAATCAGCTCTTCACCTCTTTTCTTGTCTGAAGTACTGGGAGAAGGGTTTTGATTGATATAACCAAGCGCTGCATATTCCCACTCTGCTTCTGTGGGCAGCCGATATGCGGGGAGTAGAATACCATCTTCAAATGTTACCTGAGTACGCGGAGTTCCGTTTGGATTTTTGAGTTCGTTCTTTTTTGATTTGGCGGCGGGACCAGGTGTTGCCTGATATTCACCAACCAGGTATGATTTGGTGTTAAAGTTTTCCTGCCCGAGACCCTGGATATTTTTCAGGGAATTCTTGTTGATAAATCCGCGGTCAACCAGCGCTTTTTCATTCACGCGGTCGGTTCTCCAGATACAAAAATCATGTGCCTGTCTCCAACTCACACCAACCACCGGGTAATAATTGTAAGAAGGGTGGCGGAAATAATACTCAACCAATGGTTCGTTGTAAGCGAGTTCGCTTCTCCAAACCAATGTGTCGGGAAGAGCGGCATTTCTTACTGCCTGGTATTCGTCACCTTCAAAAACATTATTTATCCAATAGAGATATTCGCGATAGTGAACGTTGGCAACTTCGGTTTTGTCGATATAAAAGGAATTCACAGTAACACGGCGGGGAATATTATTCCAGTCGCTCATTACATCCTCTTCAGTCGCTCCCATAGTGAAGGTACCTCCCTGAACAAACACCAATCCGGGACCTGTACGTTGTTCTTTTTCTTTGGACACCTGGTAGCCTCCAATATTTTTGTCGTTGTAGTTCCAGCCGGTTACTGCGCTGGACTGGGTCTTTGTTTTGCAAGAACCCATAACTGCGGCAAAGGAAGCGAGGGTAATCAGATTTTTCAGATTCATAGAAAACGCGTTTAACCGTGATTTGTTAAGTATAGAAACGTGGGGTTGAAACAATTATTGTCAATCAAATCCCTAGAATGAATAGTACGCAAGGATGACGAAATTAGTTTGTTTATCGGAAAAAATCCAGTTT
>DASXNJ010000337.1:0-3587 GCA_036495145.1 Puia sp. | reverse complement strand
TGCCATTCATAAAGCGTTGTCTCTGGAGTCCACCGATCTTCAACAGGCCGGCGCAAAAGGCAGTCTCCGTGGTTTGACAGATGAGCTGACGAAAAATACCCGGTTCACCGAAGTAAAACCACTGAACAGGGACCTGAGATCTTTTGGAGCCGGAATTTTTCCAACAGCCATGCAATGGGATTCCGTAGAAAAAATATGCAGGGAAAGTAATACGGATGCACTTTTTTCTCTTGAACTTTTCGATACGGAAACGAAATTGAATTATGCAGCCAGTCCCACACAGGTAAATCTGGGCGTGACCAGTCTTCCTGCTATCGCGCATTCGGTAAATATGACCACATTCGTAAAAGCCGGCTGGAGGATATATGATCCATCTACCCGGACGATATTGGATGAATTTATTATTGGCCGGGATGTTTCATTTTCGGGCTCCGCCATCAATCCTGCTGTAGCAGCTTCATCTTTGATAGGCCGTAAAGAAGCCGTTACCGATGTAGGCATCAAAGCGGGTGAAGCATATGCCGCCAGAATCCTGCCTTACTGGATCCGGGTTTCGAGGGATTATTTTGTATCTGGAAATGAAAATTTCAAAACGGCAAAAAGAAAAGCACAATCGGGAAACTGGGACGGAGCCGCTGCAATCTGGCTACAGGAAACAAAAAATACGGATGGAAATTTAGCAGGACGGGCCTGTTACAATATGGCCATCATCTCTGAAATAAATGGTGATTTGGATGGAGCTATACAATGGGCCCAGAAATCATATGAGGATTATAGAATTCGCCTGGCGCTGAATTATCTTAATATTCTGAAATACCGGGAAAATCAGAATGAATTACTGAAAAACCAAACGGTTGCCTCAAAGAATTGACCGTACGCATTGAATATTTGCATTCGCTTACCTTTATGTGGATGCAAATGTTCAAGTATGAATTTAAAAGTCATTTCCTTCCAGCTTGCAGACAGCATCGACACAAAACTTTTTAAAATCTCTTTCCCCGCTACGCCTCATTATTCGGATACGGATGAATTGTTTTATAATTTGGAAGGGAGTAAATACCTCTATGTCTTTAAATATGGTATTGTTTGTTTTCTGGGCTATTCAGAAACAGAAATGGCTGCTTTCTTCAAAATCATAGAACCATTCTGCAAAAATTTATTTGATCAGCGCCTGAGCGACGAATTCGATATTGAAACAGACGCGCCTTCTGTTAATTATGGATACAACAAAATAGAAATTCCCTCCCCGGATATTGATGAATTACGCCTTATCATGCTGAACGTGTCTCAGAGCGTTGCACTCGACTACTATAACCAGCAAACCAATTCCTTACTCGAAGAAACCAACTCACACACCCAGCTGCTGGAAAAAAAAGGCAGGATTTTCATGGGTGGTATTAAATTGAAAAAATATATCGGGCGCACACTAAATTTAAAAAACAGGATTTCAGCCAACCTTTACATTTTTGATTCTCCCGAAGAGACCTGGGAAAATGAAAACCTGAACAAACTGGATATCGGACTAAAGAAAACCTTCGATCTGCAGGTACGCTTTCGCACCATTCAGGAAGGCCTCAGTATCGTAAAAGAGAATATGGAATTGTTTAGGGACCTGTTGCAGAACCGTAACAGCAACACGCTGGAATGGGTGGTCATCATATTAATTTTGGTAGAGGTCATAAACATTTTTATCAGGAATCCCAGATGAATTATTTTATAAAACGTCCTTCAATATATTTATCATATGAGAATTATCCTCCTGGCCATATTCGTTTACAGCCTGACTGCCTGCAACCAGCAACCACCCGATACCAGTCGGCAATTGCAAAATCAAATTGACAGTTTGCGAAACAAGATCACGCACGCTTATGTACCCGGTGTGGGCGAATTCATGTCATCCATTCAAATGCACCACGCCAAATTATGGTTCGCTGGTAAAAACGAAAACTGGGAACTGGCTAACTTTGAAATGGAAGAGATCCAGGAATCCCTGGATGATATTCAGCAATATTGTGCCGACAGTCCCAGCATCAAGCCGCTACCGATGATATTTCTTCCGCTGGATAGTGTGAAACGCGCCATATCCGAAAAAAATATCAGTATGTTTAAAACCAGTTTCAATTTGCTGACGAATACCTGCAACAATTGTCATAGGGCAGCCAGTCACGCGTTTAATGTAATCAGGGTTCCCGACAGAGAACCAGTCACAAACCAGATTTTTGAAAAAAGCAGTAAGTAATTTCCACCGGCGTCAAATAAATCTTAATTTCTATCAAATCACTAATTTATCTATCTTCAAAGCGTTTATCTGAGCCGCATTAACGATTGCTCGCTATTCATTGCGTCAACTATACTTTATGGCCATTCGCGTAGCAATTAATCATAAAACCGCCTATCATTACGACCGGTTTGTTTCCCTGTCACCTCATATTTTCCGTCTGAGACCGGCTGTTCATTCGCGCACACATATCGAATCGTATTCATTCAAAGTATTTCCGGAAAATCATTTCATCAACTGGCAGCAGGATCCATTTGGAAATTACCAGGCAAGGGTCGTGTTTCCTGAAAAAACAAAAGAGCTTCGGATTGAAGTTGAGGTTATCGCAAACATGACCGTGATAAATCCCTTCGACTTTTTCGTTGAAGAATATGCCGAAAACTTTCCTTTCAGTTATAAAGAACAATTAAAGGGCGAATTAATTCCATACCTCGAGATAAAGGAGGATGGACCGTTGCTGAACAAATGGATGGTCGGGCTGGATAGAACAAAAAAAACCATAAACGATTTCCTCGTTTATGTAAACAGAAAGCTCAGCACAGATATTAATTACAATATCCGGATGGAAGTGGGTGTACAAACCTGTGAAGAAACACTGGGACTTGCACTGGGATCCTGTCGCGATTCCGCGTGGCTGCTGGTGCAGATTTTCCGACGGCTTGGACTCGCCGCACGTTTTGTATCAGGATATCTTGTGCAACTGACAGCCGATATTAAATCCCTGGACGGTCCATCCGGTCCTGAGAATGATTTCACAGATCTTCATGCATGGACGGAAGTGTATGTGCCCGGAGCCGGTTGGATCGGACTGGATCCGACATCCGGATTATTTGCCGGCGAAGGACATATTCCTTTGGCATGTACGCCGGATTATGTCAGCGCCGCGCCGGTCGTAGGCGCGTCGGATCCCTGCGAAACGGAGTTTTCATTTTCCAATACAGTTACCCGCATTCACGAAGATCCCAGGGTTACAAAACCTTATACAGAAGAACAATGGGCCGCAATCAACGCGACCGGCTATATGATTGACGAAGATCTCGATAAAGCTGATTTGCGCATGACCATGGGCGGTGAACCTACCTTTGTTTCCATTGACGATATGGAATCAGATCAGTGGAATACAGCTGCTGATGGACCGGAAAAACGAATCCGTTCTCATGATTTAATTTTCAGGCTTCGTGAAAAATTCGGTCCGGATGGAATGATTCACTATGGTCTTGGAAAATGGTATCCCGGTGAACCACTGCCCCGCTGGCAATACGGATTGTTCTGGAGAAAAGATCACTACCCGATCTGGAAAAATATCCGG
>DASXNJ010000336.1:0-4734 GCA_036495145.1 Puia sp. | reverse complement strand
ATATCGGAAAAAACGGGCTATTCAGAAAAAAAAGAAGTTGATTGACATTGGACTTCGCACGGCTTTCGGTGGATATTGGAAACTCTTTATGGACGGTAATTCTCTGGATATTGGATTCTCAGGTTGCTTATTCCTGTCAATCAACTTGTATCAAATGTATAATCTTCATATTCCCAGACCAATAGCATGTTTTCTCGTTTTTCTCTATGCGGCTTTTACTGCTCAGACCGTAGCTTTCCGATGACCTTCAGGGCCTTTTCCTAACAAATGCCGTAGTTTAACTACGTATAAATTGAGGGCCAGTATAATCCGAAATCGTTTAATTTCGTAGTTTCCCTATAGTAACTGTCACAAATATTTATCATTTTGAGACTGGTATGCCGAAGTGCAACCTTAAAATCACCGTATGAAAAAACCAGAATTAAACGGAACTATTAAAGTAATCATTGCTGATGACCACGCCTTGTTCCGGGCAGGTGTAAAAACGGCCCTATCCGTAAAAAAGGACGTGGAGCTCATTGCTGAAGCCGACAATGGCATGCAGCTACTGAACCTGTTGAAGCATATGGAGCCCGATGTGATCCTGCTAGATATACAGATGCCTATCATGGACGGTATTGCGACTCTGCCTGAAATCCGTAAAATGTATCCTCATGTTAAAGTCATTATACTTTCCATGCATAACGATCATTCGATGATTTCCAAGCTCATGGAAATCGGCGCCAATTCTTATCTCACAAAAAACACCGACTCTGAAAATATTTACAATGCTATCAAGACCTGTTACGAACAGGAGTTTTATTTTAATGAACTTACCAATAAAGCATTGCTAACTGGCTTGCGTACCCGCCGCACAGAACCCAGCATGCCGCAGGAGGCCAATCTGACTGAAAAAGAGACAACCATTCTTAAAATGATGTGCGAAGAAAAGACCACCAAAGAAATCGCAGACCTTGTTGATATCAGTCCGCGTACTGTAGAAGCCATTCGTGATAAACTGAAAACCAAAACAGGCGCCAAATCGATGGCCGGACTGGTAATGTATGCCGTGAAGAATGGGATCATTCAGCAACCCTGAGAAAAAGATAATTCTGTTAGCCTTCAAATATGAGTGAAAAAACAATCATTCGCGACTTGAGTTTGTCGATCGTGTTTGAATAAATCAGATTGGGATCGCGGTGATGAACATTGATTATTCCATTGCTGATTTTAAGTTCCGGGGAAAGAATAAAAACGGGGAAAAAGAATTGAAACCCGACACCCGCTTCAATACTGAAATCATAAGGATTCAGCTTTACCAGATCATCTGCCTTTCTGGCTGTTGCGTTTGAAGAAAGGTCATACTGGTAATTTGCACCGCCCAATACATAAAATCTGAAATTCTGCATCCGGTCCGAAAGAAATTTTACCTGTAACGGAAAACCCAGCAGGATTGATTCTATTTGTTTTGTGGCGGTAGTCTTCTGACCATTCGGGAATGTTGTACTATAGGTCAGGTTCTTATAAGAAAACATGAGTTGGGGAAATACGATCCTGAATTCAAGGTGTGGATTGACATTGAACGTATGCATACCCGCCAGGCCAAATCCGCCTGTGTTTTCCGGGTTAATAGATAATATGCTGTCACTTCCGAGCAAATTCGGGTGCGGAGTGACCTGGAAATGTGACGTATTAACAATAAGCGCTATTCCCAGATGATAAAACTTATCATCATGGTCCGCCAGGTTAATATTATCCCTCAATTGGGCCCTGAGTTGTATCGAAAATGTGAGGATTATAAAAACGGACAGAATCCGGGTATATCCCTTTTTGCTTGGCCTTAAAGATTTAGAACTCATAAGTAACAATCAGTCAATAACTTATAGTTTTATTAGTTGTGCAAGCCACAAAAGGTGAATAAATATTCGTTATTTTATACCATTTGAATCAAAATAACGACCAAAAACCTGATTAATTGCCGTTTAATCAGCGGAATAACAAACTCTTCAGAAATTGTACATTATTTGTTTCCACAATAGATTGTACAGATTCCTAAACTCAGCTTTTTGAAATAGGTTTCTTTAAAACCGATTGCGTTCAGGATTTCAATAAAGGCATTCCCCTCCGGAAATGCATTTACCGAATCGTTCAGGTACTTATAGGCATCAAGGCTTCCTGACACTATTTTTCCAATACGGGGCGCAATCACCCGCAGATACAATTTATAAAACGGAAGAAAGTATCCATTTTTAGGTTTTGAAAACTCCAGGATTACCAGTTTGCCTCCGGGTTTTAATATGCGGTATATTTCCGACAGGCCTTTTTCCAGGTTCTGAAAATTGCGAACGCCGAAGGCGACAGTGGCAGCAAAAAAAGATGCATTGGAAAAATGGATATTCTCCGCATCGCCTGTCTGCAGGCTTACTTTGCCTTTAAGTTTATTTTTTTCAACCTTTCTTCTTCCGAGATCCAACATGGCTTCCGAAATGTCAATACCAATTACTTTATCGGGTTTGAGGAATTTCATTAGCATGACCGGCATATCCGCTGTACCCGTTGCGACATCCAATACGGTTTTTGGTTTTAACTCATTTAGTTCTCTGATCGCTTGTTTGCGCCATCGTTTATCGATGCCTCCGCTCAAAAAACGGTTTAGGAAATCGTAGCGAAACGCGATCCTGTTGAACATGGCGGCTACCTGCTCTTTTTTGGGAACAGTAGACTCTTTGAATGGTACAATTTTGTCGTGCTCATATTCCGGCATGGCTGCAAATTTAACCGGTTCGTTGTTAGTTTTCTATAAAAAATATGACTGCATAATCCGTTCCACAGGAATCATATCTTGCAGTATGGAGATCCGCTCGGCAAAATATATAATCAGCAGTCCTTCCTATCAAACCTGTCCGGTCACGGACCTTCCGGAATTTGCGTTTATAGGAAGAAGTAATGTTGGGAAATCATCTTTGATCAACATGATTACCGATATAAATAAGCTGGCAAAAACTTCCGCGGCGCCCGGTAAAACACAACTCATCAATCATTTTGCAATAGAAAGTATAGATGAAAAACGAAACGTGTCCAAATGGTGGCTGGTTGATTTGCCCGGATATGGTTTCGCAAAAGTTTCTCAATCACAACGCAGACAATGGGAAATCATGATTGAAGATTTTCTGAAAAAAAGGGAAACCCTGGCGCATGTTTTTTTATTGATCGACAGCCGCCATGAGCCACAAAAACTGGATTTGGATTTTGTAAATAAGCTGGGAAGCTGGCAAATTCCTTTTACCCTGGTTTTTACAAAGTCGGACAAAGAAAACCAGCGAACGGTCGCTGCAAACGTAAAAGGATTTTTACAAAAAATGCGATCATCCTGGCAGTTTCTGCCACGCCATTTTGTGACAAGTGCAGAAAAAAAACTAGGCAGGGTTGATATACTCCGCCTGATCGGAGAAATGAATGAGGACTGGAAGAAAACAGCCAGCGGGATTTAGTTCACTACTTTGTTTGCGCAACTGCTGCTGGCAAATGCTTCGGGTTTGGCTTTAAATGCAAAGCCCATTCCCAGAATATAACCCATGGCTTCTTTCAATGCATCATTACTCTTGAAATGCGGGTTGGTATTGATGTCTGCGTGCACTTCCATGTCTACATTATACAAAGTGAACAATGGACAAAGTTCATAGGCAATTTCAATGCTCTTTGCCACTTCTACCAGCATCCGTTCCTTAATACTGTAGCGGGTTTTTGTTTTTTCGTTGTGGATAAACATAAAACCGCCGTGTCCTTCGCGCAAAAACACGATTACAGTAGCAAATTCAGTTTCTACTCCTTTCACCTGGGAGTCTGTTCCGATACAAACTTTTAAATGATATCCATTTTTTGTTTCACGCCGGATGGCGTTTTCAACTTCGCGGGCTATCGGTAATTCAATAAGGTCGCCATTAAATTTTCGCCATAGCATATGGAAATAGGTTTTTCGAATTTAGCGAAAAAACGTGTCAGTGAAAAAAATATATGTTATTAATGGATGATCTTTTGTGACGCGGATCCAAAGCCTCCCGACCACTGAAGTACATATACCCCGGAAGAAGCTGTACTGGCACGGATTTCATTGAAGCCGGGTTTAAGCATACCCTGCGTGAGTAAGCGCCCGCTGATATCAAAAAGGCGGAAACTGTAGTCTCCGGAACTAATGAGTGACAGGTAATTTGGATCCTGTCTTTCTATTTTGACTGTATTATCGACTGAATTTGCTTCATCATTGGTTTTCCGGTATCCGATATAGTTAGGAGCACCAGCTATAGAAGCTGTGTCACTCTGAACATTTTGAACACCGGTAGCCGGGTGTCCATTTTTCCAGTCTGCCTGTTTATAAAATGGTATACCCATCAAAGGAGCCTGGTTTGAGAATATGTTGCTTTCGCCGCCGCTCAATTCGGTAATCATACTTCCATATGAATCATACACACTTTGATGCTGCAGGCCCAATGTATGACCGATCTGGTGGGTAGCGGCAGCGGCGATAAAAGACGCATTATTGGAAAGCGGATCCATAAAAACCCAGGCCGGTGTATCATCCCCCCAAACAAATGAACCAATGGCCGACACACCTGTGGCTGGTCCGTACCAGTTTCCATTTGCTGTAAAAATGATACGTGTTCGCTGATGAACAGGAGCCCTGTCGTATACCGCGGGATCAGTCGTAATATTGAGGTTGAATAATTTGAAATGCTCTGCGATCATTTTATGTATCCA
>DASXNJ010000335.1:0-3238 GCA_036495145.1 Puia sp. | reverse complement strand
TATCAACAGGATAGAAATTCTGACAGCATACTTTTAAATCATTTTCAAATTTTCAAATTCACAAATTAAATATTATGGCTAAACAACTTTTCTTCGACATCGAAGCAAGAAATAAAATGAAAAAAGGCGTAGACACTCTGGCCAACGCCGTGAGAGTCACCCTCGGACCAAAAGGTCGCAATGTGGTTATCGAAAAGAAATTCGGTGCCCCCCAGATTACTAAAGACGGAGTTACGGTTGCAAAAGAAATCGAACTGGAAGACCTGATCGAAAATATGGGCGCACAGATGGTTAAAGAAGTTGCTTCCAAAACAGCTGATATTGCTGGTGATGGTACAACGACTGCTACCGTTCTTGCCCAGAGCATTATCAGTGAAGGACTGAAAAATGTCGCAGCAGGTGCAAATCCCATGGATTTGAAACGCGGGATTGACAAGGCAGTTAAGTCCGTTGTTGATCATCTGAAAGCACAATCACAGACTATTGGAAATGACAGTAAAAAAATCCAGCAGGTCGCTTCTATTTCTTCTAATAATGATGAAACCATTGGTAAGCTGATCGCTGAAGCATTTGCGAAAGTGGGTAAGGAAGGCGTGATCACCGTTGAAGAAGCAAAAGGTACTGACACTACTGTGGATGTAGTAGAAGGTATGCAATTTGACCGTGGTTATATTTCTCCTTATTTCGTTACCAACAGCGAAAAAATGGAAGCTGAATTGCAGAATCCGTATATCCTTATCTATGACAAGAAGATTTCTGCGATGAAAGATATTTTGCATATCCTGGAAAAGGTTGCACAGGGTGGTCGTCCGTTACTCATTATTGCAGAGGACCTGGAAGGCGAAGCACTGGCTACGCTTGTAGTAAATAAATTACGTGGAACGCTGAAAGTGGCTGCTGTAAAAGCGCCCGGTTTTGGTGACCGCAGAAAAGAGATGCTTCAGGATATTGCGATCCTTACAAAGGGACTCGTGATCAGCGAAGAACAAGGCTACAAGCTGGAAAATGCTGATCTGAGTTATCTCGGCACTGCTGCTTCCGTTACGATCGATAAAGACAATACGATTGTTGTTGGCGGCAAAGGCAAAAAAGAAGACATCACTGCCCGAGTAAACCAGATCAAGGCGCAGATAGAATCTACTACCTCTGATTATGATAAGGAAAAATTACAGGAACGCCTGGCTAAATTAAGCGGTGGTGTGGCTGTACTATATATCGGTGCAGCGACAGAAATGGAAATGAAGGAAAAGAAGGACCGTGTTGATGATGCCCTGCATGCAACCAGAGCTGCCGTGGAAGAAGGAATCGTTCCAGGTGGTGGGGTTGCCTATATCCGCGCCATTGAAGGTCTGGATAAATTAAAGGGTGCTACCAATGAAGACGAAACAACCGGAATTCTGATTGTTAAGCGGGCTATCGAAGAACCTCTTCGGCAGATCGTTCACAATTGCGGTCTTGAAGGAAGTATCGTTGTTCAGAAAGTGAAGGAAGGGAAAGCTGATTACGGATTCAATGCCCGCACTGAGGTTTATGAAAATCTCTACAAGGCCGGTGTCATTGATCCAACAAAAGTAACCCGTATTGCACTTGAAAATGCTGCTTCTATCGCAGGGATGCTACTGACTACTGAATGTGTGGTTGCAGACCGTCCGAAGAAAGAAGAACCGCATTCTCATCCAGGTGCCGGTGCACCAGGAATGGGTGGAATGGATTATTAAGCTAAAAGCATATAAAAGAAAAGCCCTTCACTTTTGTGAAGGGCTTTTCTTTTATAGTGTGGCGAATACGTAATTGTGTTAATGTAAGAGTGGGGAAATGAGATGTTTAATGACAGTGTGAAAAGGTGAAATTTATTTTGATTTTCACATTTCAATTGGCTTTACGCCTTACGTCTTAAGCTTTAAGCCTGATAAGTTTTTTGACTTCGTGTTCAAATCCCGGATGGTTTTATTCTCCAGCAATTTGAGGTTTGCGTCGCGGACCTGGATCAAAACGTCACGCAGCCCACAATGCTTCTCATCGCAGTTATAGCATTTTTCATAAAAATACAGGCTAACGCACGGTAACAGTGAAATCGGGCCATCTATCAGGCGCATTACTGTAGCCAGGGTCACTTCCTTTGGATCTTTTTCAAAATAATAACCGCCGCCTTTACCTTTTTTGCTTTCCAGAATGCCCGCTTTTTTTAATTCAAGCAAGATGTTTTCCAGAAATTTCAGAGGAATTTTCTTTTTTTTGGAAATTTCAGCAATCAGTACCGGTCCTTCTTTTTCTTTTTCAGAAAGATACATGAGTGCCTGAAATGCGTATTGGGACTTTTTTGAAAGCATAGACAAAATCTGTTACAAGATAATAACAATTCATGGATCCAAAGAGTTGGCTATTTACAGTTGACAGTTGGCAGTTGGCAGGAAGGACTAGAAACCTAAAACATCATTCATGGAAAATATGCCTTTTTTATCCCGGATATATTCAGCCGCCAGCACTGCACCGTTTGCAAAACCTTCCCGGTTATGGGCAGTATGAATGATTTCTATATCATCAACAGATGAATGATATCTCACTTCATGGGTTCCGGGTGCCGGATCCTGTCGTTTACTCAGAATAGGAAGTTCTCCGGAATTTTGCGCGGACCTGTTCACCCAGTTTGTAAGAGATGGAATTTCCTTCAGGACCTGCTCTGCCAGTGTAATGGCCGTTCCGCTGGGGGCATCCTTCTTCTGAGTGTGATGTATTTCGAGCATTTCCACGGCGTATTCCCCGTGTGGCGCCATCAGGGCCGCCAGTTTCTTATTGAGTTCAAAAAAAATATTCACGCCAATGCTGAAATTACTTGCATATAAAAAAGCTGATCCATTCCTGACAAAAGTGTTTTTTACATCCTCTAATTGCTCCAGCCAACCCGTAGATCCGCTTATGGTACGGATGCCCGCCTCTGCGCAAATCAACAGATTTGCGGCCGCACTCGCCGGGCCCGTAAATTCGATGGCCATGTCGGCCCTGCGTAAATTTTCTGATGTCATTTCATGACCATTGTCCAAATCTATTTTTAAAACAATCTCATGGCCTTTTGCAAGCGCAATGCGTTCAATGGCCTTACCCATTTTTCCATAACCTATCAGGGCGATTCTCATGGCTGTAAAGATATTAATTCATCATGAAAGGTCTGGGTCTTGGCTTATGTATGTCAAAAGCCAGAGTGATGCCGGCACTGGGATTCGGGCCTGGTAAGATCATT
>DASXNJ010000334.1:0-1913 GCA_036495145.1 Puia sp. | reverse complement strand
CAAATTGAAAACGACAGATCCGGGAGCCGGACATGGAATTGCTGGTGATGGATTTGGATACGTTAGCGTGTTCAGTACAGACGGGACCTTTGGAAGACGATTCGCTTCTCAGGGCACATTAAATATACCCTGGGGTGTGACCATGGCGCCTTCAAATTTTATACAGGAAAAGGACGTCTACAGCAGCGGAAATAATAACGATGGTTACGGAACAAAAAATTCCCTCCTAAACAGTAAATCGGCGAACCAGGAAAATCATTATTTGAATGAGCCGGTGATATTGATCGGAAATTTTGGCGATGGACGGATTAATGTATTCAGTCTGGATGGAAAATTTCTTGGCCAGTTGCAAACGCATAAACACACACTTGTAATCGATGGATTGTGGGCACTCTCTTTTCCACCTGCAAGTGCAAATATTGATGCCGGCAGATTATATTTTACTGCAGGACCTGACGGTGAAAATGATGGAGTTTTCGGATATATTATTAAAAAGTAACAGAGGGTGATTCAATAACGCAGGCAAGTAAAAGGCCCCTTTCCAGGGGCCTTTTTTTTAAGGAATCTTCGTTGCCCGACGAGGATTCGAACCTCGACAAACAGAATCAAAATCTGTCGTACTACCTTTATACTATCGGGCAATTCACAAACAGGCCGCAAAAGTAAGGTTTTTTAAAAAACGGGGCGAACTAAAATAGAATTCCAACGATTATTTCACTTCCACGAGATAAAAGTTCTTTTTGCCTTTCTGAACAAGGATATATTTCTGATGCAGCAGCAGATCTGTACTTACATTAAATTGTAAATTTTCTATTTTGATGCGGTTGACGCTGATGCCACCATTCTGAATCATTTTTCTTGCCTCTCCTCTGCTTGGGAGAATTCCCGTTTCTGTCAAAAACCGGATGAGATCCACGCCTTTGTTCAATTCACTGAATGCAAACTCAGATTTCACAATGCCCTCCAGCTCATGCAAATCCTGCTCAGTCATATTTTCAACTGAACCTGACTGACTGAATAATTTTTCAGTTGTAACCAGGGCCAGCTCATATTCTCCGGCGCCATGAATAAAAACAGTTATTTCCTTTGCCAGCGTTTTTTGCAACAATCTGAATGAAGGATTTTTTTGATGATCCCGGAATAAAGATTCAATTTCCTCCATTGTTAGAAACGTAAATATCTTTATCCATTTCTCCGCGTCTGCATCAGTTGCATTCAACCAGAACTGATAGAATTGATAAGGGCTTGTTTTAGCAGGGTCCAGCCAAATATTGCCCTTTTCCGTCTTCCCGAATTTTCCTCCGTCAGTTTTTGTAAGCAATGGACACGTAAAGGCAAATGCCTCTCCTCCGCATTTACGGCGGATCAATTCGGTGCCGGTCGTAATATTTCCCCATTGATCACTCCCACCCATTTGCAACCTGCAATTCCGGTTCATGTAGAGCCAGTAAAAATCATATCCCTGCACAAGCTGATATGAAAATTCGGTAAAACTCATACCGGTGGTGCCGTCCAGTCTTTTCTTTACGCTTTCCTTAGCCATCATGTAATTCACGGTAATATGCTTACCCACATCACGGATAAAATCGAGAAAATGCATACTCCGGAACCAGTCAAAATTATTTACCAATACAGCCCCATTTTTTTTCGCTTGATCAAAATCAAGATATTTTTCCAATTGCTTTCTGATACCATGAAGATTATGGTTCAATGTGGTTTCATCAATAAGGTTTCTTTCTTCACTTTTTCCGCTGGGGTCTCCCACCATACCTGTGGCCCCGCCTATCAGCGCAACTGGCTTATGCCCTGCCTTTTGCAGGTGAACCAACAGGAGAATTGGCACCAGGCTCCCTATGTGCAGGCTATCGGCGGTGGGGTCAAAACCTATGTATCCGGCTGTCATTTCCCTGGAA
>DASXNJ010000333.1:0-9460 GCA_036495145.1 Puia sp. | reverse complement strand
AGAGGATGATCAGCAGATTACAACGCTGCTGAATCTTCATCTGAATTCGCCAACGCATACCCTCACTTCCTGTGGAAGAGGCCAGGACGCGTTAAAGAATATTGAACGCAATGACTATGACCTGATTATACTGGATGTTATGCTGCCTGATATCAGCGGTCTTTCCATTTGCAAGAAGTTGAGAGATCAGGACAATCGGACCCCCATCATTATGCTTACGTCGAGATCCGACGAATCGGACAAAGTTCTTGCCCTTGAAATGGGCGCAGATGATTATATCACAAAACCATTTGGAGTTTTGGAACTGGTTGCCCGTACAAAAGCGTTGTTAAGAAGAACGTCACCCGCAGAAACCGAAACAACCGGTAAGCCATTTCTAGAACACGGAACACTTCATATCGACAAGATTAAAAGAAAGGCGCTGTTGAATGGCGTGCGGATTGATCTGACACTAAAGGAATTCGATCTTCTTTATCTTCTGGCCAGCAATCCCGGCAAACCCTATAGCCGTAAAGACCTTTTGGAAATAGTATGGGGATTTGCTTTTCAGGGATATGAACATACGGTTACCGCTCATATCAACAGACTGAGAATAAAAATTGAACCCGACCCGAATACACCAGTGTATATACTAACGTCCTGGGGTATCGGATATCGCTTTGCAGAATGAAAACAAAAACCATCCCCCTTTTTAGCCGGATACTCCTGATGGTATTTACGCTGATTACGGTGCTAAGTGTCACCTTAATACTCATTGCTTACCTGTCCGTAGTTCATTTCTATCAGGCCAGTACCCAGTTGCTAAATAAGGATGTAGCTGCCCATATTGCTAAATTCACTTCTCCTTTTGATCAGGAAGGTCTTAACAAACAAAAGGCGGATTCTGTTTTTTATCAGGCCATGGTGATTAGTCCAAGTGTGGAAGTTTATTTTCTGGATGCCACGGGAAGAGTAATTTATTTTCATGGATCGCAAAATGAAGTCACACAGCCTGTTATATCCCTTGAAAGTATCAGGGAATATTTAAATCGCAAAGGGCAGATTTATATCAAGGGTCCTGATCCAAGAGATCCGTCAAATCCAAAAATTTTTTCAGCAGCCGCTGTACTCGGCAAATCTGGTATTATCGGTTATATCTACGTGATCCTGGGAAGTACAGAATATCGAAGCGTAACCCACCTGATATTCAGGTCACATGCGGGAGGTTTAATAGTGGAAATATTCTTGTTTATTTTGCTGGCCACAATTGTCCTGACATTGTTATATGTGAACCGGCTGGAGCGTAATTTCAGAAAACTAATCCTGGTTTTAAAAAAATTTGAATCGGGCGACCTGAATGCCAGGTTTCAGGAGAATGACAAAAATGAACTGACTCCGGTAACAAATGCTTTTAACAAAATGGCCGGCATGCTCGTGGACAATATTGAAAAATTAAAACGGGCCGAAGTGGAAAGAAAAGACTTCACGACAAATATTTCTCACGATCTGAGAACGCCGTTAGCCATTGCGCGCGGTTATGCGGAGACGCTTTCCCTAAATCTGGAAAGCAGCCAGGCAGGTCAGCCGGCGAATACGGGTTATTCGAAACTGATCATTTCCAATATTCAAACGGTAGAACATATGGTTCAACAATTACTGGATCTGTCAAAAATGGAATCCGCCGCGATGATTCTTCAGGAGCAGCCTTTTGTTTTCTCTGAAATTGTTCAGGAGTTTGTTCATTCATTTTCACTGACAGCCCAGGAAAAAAAGATAGCCATCAGCAGTGTGGATTGTGAAAACGCAGCCTGGATAAAGGCTGATATTCATATGATGGAAAGGGTGGTCCAGAATCTGCTGACCAATGCATTAAAATTCACCCCGGAGAACGGACAAATTCGTATACAGCTGACAAGCCGGCAAAACGAACTTATTTTTGAAATATCCAACCAGGGTGAACCGATGGCAGAGAATCTGCTGGCGTGGCTCAATGACAACAAATCGGACGCTTCCAATACGCGACCACACAGTCATGGTCTGGGACTGGTGATCGTAAAAACTATTCTGCAATTGCATCATTTCCCGATGGAAGCCGGATTTATTGAGGGCATTGGAAACAGAATTGCTTTTCGGATGCCTGTAACAAATCCTGTATCGTCTTTTAATTAATCAGCCGTCGGTCCTCCCTGATTATTTTTTTAGTTGTAACCGTTTTGCGATCAGAGCCCCCAGTTGTGTTCCCATCAGATTACTTCTGTCGCAGCAGTATTTATAATGAATGCCCCCATAAAATCTGGAGTCCCTGGTTTCCAATGCCGCGTTACGAAACGACGTAAATGATCTGCTTTTAATTCCAAATTCGAGTTCCGTGGAATCTGTATATGAAAAATGATCACCAAAAATGTCGCTGAGCACTTCGGACGCTGCGGCAGAAATCGTACAATGACCGCAGGTATATTCAGGGAAAGGCGGTGTCTGCAGATGTGGTCTCCAGCCAGGATCAAAATATTTATCAATGACCGATTCCGGCCGTATCGTGCTGTAAATATATTTGATGTTCCAGCACTGTATAAAGGCATCAAACAAGGCAACCGATGTTTTCGCATAAGCTAACACTGTTTCCTGGAAATTTGCACCTGATTTCATCGCCGCGATACCCACAACACCCATCCAGTGCCCGGGTGGCGAGAACTTCTTGGTTCCAAACATCAGATGACCCGATACATTCAACTTGAAAGGATTGTCGTCCCAGAAATCGGCGATCCATGCCTGTTCAGGTGTCAGACTATCCACGGTATTTTGTATCAATTTAACCTCCCTGTAATAGTTGCTGGTTTTAGAAGTGACATCAAATGGATAGGGTGGTTCAGGCATAAACTGACTCACACTATCGATCACCAGCGCACGAATCTCGCGCCAGTGCGGTTCCGCCGCTGAGGAATATGCCGGCGGTGTTGGAATCCAGCGTCCGGGAGAATCATTCACATTATATTCTGAAGCGCCCCTGGTTTCCAGATAATTGTCATGTTTGCTCCACTGCATCACAGCCGACGAAATGCTGTCACTAAACACAATGGTATTGGCGAGTACATCCGATGGCATTCCATGTTCTGCGGCCAGTTGTTTTAAACTATCCACCCAATATTTCATACTTCCAGCGGGAAAGGTAACGGCTTCACCAAGCTGGCAATATGCCAGCAGGGCTCCAAGCTGATAATTTATTTTTTTGCCCGGATCCGGTTTGGGAAGTGTTTTAAGTCCCCGTAATTGACCCGCGAGAGAAATATATTTATCGGAATCCCCAGCTGCCATCACTTCATAACCTGCAATGGCGGCATACAGATAATTTCTGGATGCGACCATCGGCGAGAAATTATTACCCATTACGATCGTATTGAGTTCATGGACCGTACTACAGTATAGTAAGGGGTTATTAAATATCTTTTCGTAGTCATTTTTTTTGTTACATGCAACCAGTGCAATTACTAAAACAAACAAGGTTATTTTCTTCATATCGTATATTCAAATTAAGATCGCCGGCCTGGGTTTTTTTACCAAAGCATCGACAGAAAGCTGCATATATATTTATTGCTGATTGCGGGCACAATCAATCACGAAGTTTCAATCCGGAAGCAAAATTATATCTCTTTAGATAGAAAAATACAATAGATTTTGTTGGGGTTTTATAAAAAGTTTGCCCAGAAAGGCATTCGCTATGAATGCAACAGCCAGAAAAGCAGATGGAAGAGAAGAGTGCTATAGTTGAATCTGATAAAATAAATTCTGAAAAGTACAAAGGGAATTTACTTCAAATCTATTTACCGATGAGTGCGTCCGGGGGTATGACAGAAATGTTTATGTTGCCGACAATATGCATAAGTCGAAAAAAATAACCAGAGCTGGGAATCAGGGAATGACTAGGAAAGGGGTTCCGGTCTTGGTGCTTCACCGGCAGGTCTTGATTTGTCCTCCGGAAGCGGTATAAATTCTTTGTTGTCATTGGGCGGAAGAATGATGCGGCCCTGTTTCCAGTCTTCCTTTGCCTGCTCGATGCGTTCCCTTCGCGAAGAAACAAAGTTCCACCAAATAAACCGTTCACCGAGCGGCTCACCGCCTAAAAGCATCAATGTTGTATCTTCTTTTGCCAGGATCACCGGATCCGCTCCCGTTGTAAACACCAGCATTTGACCTGCCTGATAAAAATTACCCGAAACTTCCACGCTGCCCTTCACGATATAAAATCCGCGTTCTGTATGTTCTTTCGGGAGGTCCATTCGCGCACCGGTTTTCAGTATCACATGCAGGTAAAACAGGGGTGAATTTGTTTTAACATCATTACGCAATCCGTATGCGTCACCGGCAATGAGACGCATCCAGACGCCAGTGTCGGTAAATACGGGTAGCTGTTCAGGAACGTAATTATGAAATGAGGGAGCATCTTCCTCGTCTTTCTCAGGAAGTGCAACCCAGGTCTGAATCATCTCTACATCGCCGCCAGCCAGCGCAGCGGGGTCTTCAAACCGTTCAGAATGTGCAATGCCCCGGCCCGCCGTCATCCAGTTCACTTCGCCCGGACGAATAATCTGTTCCACTCCAAGGCTGTCGCGGTGTGTGACCTGCCCGCCGAAAAGATAACTCACTGTGGAAAGACCGATATGCGGATGTGGTAACACATCCAGGCTGGACGGTTTTGAAGGAATATCTGTGATGGGCCCTGCATGGTCCATAAATATAAACGGACCCACCATCCTGCGCAGACGGAATGGAAGTATACGTTTTACTTTCATGGTCGGACTGATCGCCGCATTACGTGCTTCAATTACTATATCAATCATGGAAACAGGAGTTCAATTATTTTTTTTACACCGGATTTTTCAGATACGAAGCTACATAAAGGTTTTAGTCTGAATACCCCGGTATTTCAAAAGATATTTTCTTTTTATCTCACTATAAATCATGAACTCAACCAGGTTTCGTCGCATCATATGGTTGGATGGTCGCAATGACTGTTGGTTCATTACACGCAATCTTTTTATTGCAACCTAAATAAACTTTCATGGGTTCATCCGCAATAAATGGCATCATTTCTTCATGCTGTTTTTCAAATGATTTCATTCAAATTTGTATATGAAAAATTTATTAGTCCTTTTGTTGGGTATTGCTACGGTGGGTAATGTGCATGCGCAAAGGCACCCGGACTGGCTTAAATCCGCAGTATTCTATCAGATATATCCGTCTTCTTTCCAGGACGGCAATGGCGATGGGATCGGCGACCTGAAAGGAATACAATCCCGACTGGATTATATTCAATCCCTTGGAATCAATGCCATCTGGTTAAATCCGGTTTTCAAATCTGCTTTTAAAGATGGCGGCTATGATGTCATCGATTTTTATCAGGTGGATCCCCGGTTTGGAACGAATAGCGACCTGATCGAACTTGCCCGGGAAGTGCATCGCAGGGGTATGCATATAGTTCTTGATCTGGTAGCGGGTCATACTTCAAATGAAAGCGAATGGTTCAGACAATCCATGGAAGCCGACAGTAATCTCAGATATAGTAACTATTATATCTGGCCACAGTTTAAACCCAATGATTTATCCGAACAGGAAGCTGCACGATGGGTTGAGACAAGCGCCAAAAGAGGCAGGTATTATATCAAGAATTATTATGACATACAGCCGGCCCTTAACTATGGTTATGCACATCCCAATCCTGCCCGTCCCTGGGAGCAGGGCGTAAATGCTCCGGGACCCCAGGCAGTTCGCAGGGAATTACAAAATATTATCAGCTTCTGGCTGGAGAAGGGACTTGATGGGTTTCGCGTGGACCTTGCGGCCAGCCTGGTAAAAAATGATCCGGATAAGACGGCGACCATCGCTTTATGGAAAGATATGAATGGATGGTTTGATGAAAAATTTCCCGGCGGCGTTCTGATCGCCGAATGGTTTAATCCAAAACAATCTATTGAAGCAGGATTTGATATCGATTTCCTAAGGCCGGGTGCGCTGACTTCAGCATATGAGCGGGGACAAAAAACGCAGGTAAAAGTATATTTTAATAAAGCGGGAGAAGGCAGTCTCCGCAATTGGAACAATTATTTTGAGGACCAGTACAAAAGCACTTTGCATAAAGGATATATTTCCCTACCCACGGGCAATCACGATTCTCCGCGAATGACCAATGAGGATAGAAAAGATAAGGGCGAATTGAAAGTATTAATAACATTCCTGCTTACGCAACCCGGTGTACCATTCATCTACTACGGAGATGAAATAGGCATGCGGTATATTCCCAATTCACCGGATGTGGAGGGCAGTCGCAACCGTTCCGGTACAAGGACACCGATGCAATGGGACGACAGTAAAAATGCAGGCTTTTCTACCGCTGCCAAAGAAAAAATTTATATACCGGAAGATGCCGAACCGAACCGCCCCACAGTAGCCGGCGAGGAAAAAGACCCGGAATCATTGCTGCATTATGTTCGTGACCTGCTGAAACTCCGGACAGGTTCCGGGGCGCTGGGTAATGAAGGCGAATGGCGCTCATTAAATGACAGCAGTCAGTCTTATCCAATGATATACATACGCTTTCGGGGAAATGAAAAATATATGATTGTGGTGAATCCTTCCGACAGAAAAACAGATGCTTCCATTGCTGCTCTGCACGCAAAAAAGATGAGCTATGTATTTGGAACAACAAACAAAAGCGTCTACCAGAAGGGCGAAACCGTGGACAAAATAACTATGCCGCCCGTTTCCGCAGCTATTTTTAAAATAGAATGATAAAATTTTAAAAGACAATGACGGTAATTTCAGGTAAATTTAGAGATGTATAAAAAGTTATCCATTATCACAATATTATTTCTAGCCTGTGTTTTTTTTCAAAGCGCTGCGTCAGCACAAACGAAAAACATGATGACCGAAAAAGTTAACAATGCAGATTCGGTAAAAGGCATAACCATCCATCAGTCCGCCTATTTCAAAGTGGCGCCTGCAGAGGTATACAAAACCCTGCTCAGCTCAGAAGCATTCAGCGCCAGCACAAAAAAATCTTTTGACATATTCACTGCGTCTTCGGCAAAAATTGATCCGGTTGTTGGCGGAGTTTTTTCTTTATTCGATGGTCATATCACCGGTCGCATTCTCGAACTGGTGCCCGATCAGCGGATCGTGGAAGCGTGGCGGGTGATCGACTGGCCGGCCGGCGTTTATTCCATTGCGCGTTTTGATCTGGGCACAGAAGGAACGGGCACCCGTTTAATTTTTGAACATGTCGGATTTCCCGAGGGACTGAAAGAACATTTATCGATTGGCTGGCAGCAGCATTACTGGGATGCAATGACGAAATATTTTCAATGAGTATACTTCATTGAATTTCCACTTCGCAAACACATCCTCGTCATCGTATCATCACTCCGATTATCAGTTGGTGATCTTTTGATGCATAACATCATAAACTCTCAGAACACGATAATCCCCGCTTTCATCAAGTAAACCTCCCTGATGCTGTAAATCTTTTTTACCGTTCTCCCGCAACGCGGAAGTTTGCCCTGTCAAACAATAAAAAATCTCAAAATCTCAAAATCTCAAGAATGAAAGAAGATCTGATCATATCTGACAAAAACGACGACGGCATTGACCGCGCTGGGTTTATAAAATGTATGGCCTGGGCAGGCACCGGCATTTTATGGATGATGAATGGAGGTGTCATGAAATCATTTGGAATGAGCCAGATGATCGACAAAGCAACCGGAGGATTGAAAAAGGGGCTGATTATTCCTCCATCCGATTTCAGTTTTGTGCAGATCAGTGACAGTCATATCGGTTTTAACAAACCCGCAAACCCGGACGTGATCGGAACACTACAGGCAGCCGTATCAAAAATTAACGGAATGCCCCAGGTACCTTCTTTCGTTCTGCATACCGGCGATCTCTCGCATCTGGCGCAGGCTGATGAATTCGATACGCTGGATCAGGTACTGAAATCTGTAAAAACCGACCGGATCTTTTATGTGCCGGGTGAACACGACGTTTTAAATGGCGATAATAAACAATACCTCGCACGTTATGGAAAAGGAACCATCGGCGATGGATGGTATAGTTTCGATTCGCACGGTGTGCATTTTATTGCACTCGTGAATGTGGTCAATACTTCTGAGGGCGGTCTCGGCGTACTTGGTAATGAACAACTCGAATGGCTGGAAAAGGATTTGAAACCTTTATCGTCCAGTACACCGGTTGTCTTATTTGCCCATATTCCGCTCTGGGCTATTTATCCGCAATGGGGCTGGGGTACGCGCGATAGTGAACAGGCTTTGTCTTATCTGAAAAGATTTGGATCGGTGACCGTTCTGAACGGACATATTCATCAGACCATGCAAAAAATAGAAGGAAATATCACTTTTCATACTGCGACTTCTACGGCCTTTCCGCAACCGAAACCAGGTGCGGCACCCGCCCCGGGGCCGATGAAAGTGCCCACGGATCAATTACGCGGACTGCTTGGCCTTACGAGTGTGCATTATCAGGAGCACGATCATACCCTGGCCATCACCGATACGCCGCTGATGAAAACGGCTGAAACAATCCAACAATAAAATTTTCTGACGTGAAAGCGACACGCAAACTGATGGTGCTATCCGCACTCAGCCTGTCTGTTATCGGTTCAGTCGCTGCGATAGCACCCGAAAGAAAACCAAAACCGGCATTTAAGAACCTGAAGGTT
Source organism: Puia sp. (assembly GCA_036495145.1). Taxonomy (GTDB): domain Bacteria; phylum Bacteroidota; class Bacteroidia; order Chitinophagales; family Chitinophagaceae; genus Puia. The sequence continues at coordinate 756 of DASXNJ010000333.1, read as the reverse complement.
TTGCCAAAGAATATCAGTCAGAAACAACTGTCTGCTATCATGGTGGATCAGTTTCAGGATGAATTGGGAGTGTCCTGTAATTTCTGTCATTCAGAAAACAAAGAAACGCATAAGCCGGATTATGCAAGTGACGAAAAACCGGAGAAACAAATCACACGCCTGATGATGCAGATGACAAATCACATTAATAAAAAATATTTTAAAACAGGGCATGCTATGATCGGCGATTCCACATCGATCGTCAGTTGTGGCACCTGTCATCAGGGAAAACCTCGTCCTGAAAATTTTTAATATCAATTTATGAGAAGAATAATTTTATTTCTGTCAGTCATTATTTCAGCAGGTTCCACCACGGCTCAATACAAACCAACGGATCAGGGATCAACGGTTCAGTTTAAAATAAAAAATCTGGGTTTCAATGTAAACGGATTCTTTACAGGCTTGCAGGGGAATATCCAGTTCGATCCTGCCCATCCCGATCAGGGCCATTTTGACGTGAGTGTGGATGCGGCATCGGTGAATACCGATAATTCAACACGTGACGAACATTTACGGAAAGAAAATTATTTCGACGTGAAGACATATCCCCGCATCCGTTTTCAGTCGACGAAAATTTTACCCGCAAATAAAGCAGGATCTTTTATCGTGTCCGGGAATCTGACCATTAAAAACACCACAAAGGAAATTTCCTTTCCTTTCACTGCAACAGCCGGTCAGACGGGTTTTGTTTTTAAAGGAAGTTTTGGCATCCACCGA
>DASXNJ010000332.1:0-4474 GCA_036495145.1 Puia sp. | reverse complement strand
TGTTCCTCAGGTAATAGTTACCCCATGGAAACATAGACTGTGAACGTCCGCCGCGGGCCGCATATTCCCACTCAGCTTCTGTAGGTAAACGGAAAGGGCTTTCATTAGCCTTTCTCGTTTTATCGAGATAAGAGTTCAGGTATTGTGTTCTCCATTCACAGAACACAGTTGCCTGGTTCCAGTTTACTCCAACCACCGGATAATTACCGAAGGCCGGGTGGGAGAAATATCTTTTGGTCATCGGTTCATTATAAGAATAAGAAAAGTCTCTTACCCACACCAGGGTATCCGGGTAAATGGGAATATTTTTCTTAACGATGAACTGTGAACGTACTTTTCCTTCGTTGACTTTTTTAGCAGCCTCTTTCAGGTCAAATGTTTCTGAATGGTAAATGAGTTTTGACGGATCAATTTCCTTCTTGCCAAAAATTCTGTTTTCCGGAGTCAGGATCAGCTGATCAATTTTTTCGATGGTGGCTTTATCACCCCATTTGATGGTCTGGGTCTTTTTCCAGTCGACCTGGAATTTGCCATCCACTTCTTTACCATATTGCATCAGGGTCGCAGCTGTTGAGTCGCGCACCCAGTTTACAAATTGCCGGTATTCGTTGTTGGTAATTTCAGTCGCGTCCATCCAGAATCCATTGATGGATACCTGTTTGTTACGTGCTGTATACGCGTAGTTGATGTCTTCATCGCTGGGTCCCATATGGAAGGTTCCGGGTGGAATATACACCATTCCGGGTGGCTTACTCAGGTTGTACCTGCTGGCCGGGGCAGCGCCATGCAATTGTCCGTCGTCCGGTAATCCTTTGCCGGAATTACCAAGTTTACTACAACCTGACAGGCACGCAGCCACGCCAAGTGTCAACATAATGGACAGGTTTTTCATTTTCATTTTATTAAAGGGTATTGGACAAAAATAGTCTTTTGAGAAAATCTCCTTTGAATATCTTTCATCACAAGTATAAAATTTATTTTTTAAAAGTCAAAGTTTTGCCAATAGGTTTATTAACGGCCGAAAGGTCCGTCTTATTGTTAATTCGGCCTGTTTCAGGCGGTTTTTTAAGAGTTTTTTAAGAGACGGATTAATTCTGAGACTTCTTTTACAGGCTGTTGGCAGGAATAATCCCGGCATACAAAGAACTGGGACTGTCCATAAACGGGCTTATTTCTCAAAATGGGAAGCTCTGGTTGGTTGACGGAGGATATTTGACGGTTAACGGAGGATATCTGAAAAACCCGGTTTGGGATTGCTTTCTCTAAAAATTCTTTATGTTTTTCTACAGAATAACTACCTGCCAGCACGATCTCATATTGAGGATACGTTAAGGCATTTATCATAGTTGCCCAAAAGGCAAAAGATCCCGGATATCGTTTTATTACATCCTTTAAACCTGCCACATTTCCGGCTGCCCGCCGTTTCCATTCATTCACATCAAATACAGTTCCCAGATATAACAAATTCAAAGCCATCACTGCATTCCCGGACGGGGTGGCACCATCATAAATGTCCCTTTTCCTTACAATTACATCATTTTGAGCCGAATGTGTGTAATAAAAATATCCGTTGTCTTCTTCACTAAAATTTTCAATCACCCAGGCAGTGACTATTCTTGCCCGGTTTAGAAAGTCAGCATCGCCAGTCACCTCCTGTAATTGAATATAAGCTTCAATCAGAAATGCGTAATCATCCAAAAATGCTGGAATGTGCCGTCTGTCTTCGCCTGTATCAGGGTGATCCGTCTCAATGGCTGCTTTCGCTTCGTTCTTCGCGGTATTTTTATAGGAATGGATGAAAAAATTTGCGCCATCGCCTTTCATTTTTTCCTCCAGGAAAGCTATGTTTTTCAAGGCCAGATGCCGGTATTCCTCATCACCCAAAGCCGCAAATGCCTTACAGCAGGCTGTAATCATTAAAGCGTTCCAACCCAACAGAATCTTATCATCCAGTCTGGGCCTGATCCGCCGGCTTCTTCGTTCCATCACTCTTTTCTTCCACTCTGACAGTTTCGAATTGTGTTCCGAAAATACCTCGCTGCTCTTCGCCTTTTCACTCAATTTCGGATCTTTTTCGTTAAAAAAAACAATTTCCGGATTTTTTATTCTGAGGATATTTTTCCCCTCCCAATTACCCCGTTCACTTACATCATAAATAGAACAAAAGTCTTCCCCATCCGATCCCAAAACCTCCAAAATTTCATTTTTTTCCCATGTGTAATATTTCCCCTCTTCACCTTCACTGTCTGCATCAAGCGCCGAATAGAACCCGCCCTGATCAGAATATAATTCGGCTTGAATAAAATCCATCGTTTCCCTGATTGCTCTCGGATAATGGGTTTTTTTTGTAAGCTGGAAGGCCTCACTCATCGCTATAATTAAGAGGGCGTTGTCGTATAACATTTTCTCAAAATGTGGCGCCAGCCACTCCCCATCCGTCGAATAACGGGCAAACCCACCACCCAGCTGGTCATAGATTCCTCCATAGATCATTTTGTCCAGGGAAAGGCAGGCCTGATCAATGGATGACTGATCGCTAGTATAATAAAAGTGTTGGAGCAAAAACCTTATGGAGTATGTCTGCGGAAATTTAGGCGCGGCACCAAAACCACCGTTTTCTCTATCCGCTGTTTTCATTAATTGTTGCTGGATAGCCTGAACATCTTCCTGAATGAAGGATTGTTGTTTTTCCGAAACCCGGTTACCAAAAATGGATCCGGCAATATGATTTGTCAGATTATTTGCCTGTTCTTCGATTTCACTTCTTTTTTCCCTGAAAGCCGTTGATATACTTTGTATTACAGATTTCCATGAGGCCCGGTTGTGAAGGTTCACAGGCGGGAAATAAGTACCTCCGTAAAAAGGTTTACCTTCTGGTGTAAGAAATACATTTAATGGCCATCCGCCGTTGCCGGCAATCGCCTGGACGGCATCCATATATATCTGGTCGAGGTCGGGCCTTTCCTCCCGGTCGATCTTAATGTTTACAAAAAGACGGTTCATGATCTCCGCTGTTTCGGGATCCTCAAAACTTTCCCTTTCCATTACGTGACACCAATGACAGGCGGAGTAACCAATGCTGACCAGCATGGGTTTGTCTTCATCTCTTGATTTCTGAATGGCTTCATCCCCCCATGGAAACCAGTCCACGGGATTATCCGCATGCTGCAATAAATAAGGACTTAATTCTTTGGATAACCGGTTAGGCAAGAGATACTATTTAATACACAATGCTAGGATATCGGTTTGTGATTCGTTCCGGACGGCTGATTAAATTCTTTTCTACTCATTTAAATATCCTGTGCAGTTCGTTCGTCTCCTGTTGCGAACAATATGCGAACAATATGCGAACAATATGCGAACAAATATGCGTACGAGGCGTCAACAATTATTGGCCGAAACCCGAATTGTCTTAAACTGAAAAACATTACAGGGGTTTCGCCCTGTAAAAAGATGACAGCTTTGGATGAAACTTCCGGGGCTGTACTTAAAAAAGCCGCGGAATCCGGGGCTTTCAATAACGTAAATTTGCAAAAAAAGTTCTTTCAGATTCTAAAATCAGAGACGTTTTTTGGCTGCAAGATATTTTTCCAATGCAGAAACCATACTGGGCGCAGCTGGTTCCGGTGCCTTAATTTCCAGAACGAGACCCGCCTCTTCAGCCGCACGGGTTGTATTGGTTCCGAATGCGCCAATCAATGTTCCATTTTGTTTGAACTGGGGAAAGTTGTCGAATAAACTTTTTACGCCGCTGGGAGTGAAAAAGCAAATAATATCAAATGTGTTCGGACTGAATGTCTCACGGATATCATTGCTGATCGTTCGGTACATATAGGGTGTTGCAAATTCGCAATGATTCGATTTGAGCCAGTTTACAATTTCATTATCCTGCTGAAATTCAGAAGTGGGATATAAGAATTTTTCGTTCTCTTTATGCTTGTTTATTACATCCAGCATGCTCTTATTGGTTCCGTCCGAACCATAGAAGACCTTCCGTTTACGGTAAAGAATAAATTTCTGAAGATAGAGGGCAACCGCCTCTGTAATACAGAAATACTTGGTATCCTGCGATATATTGATTTTCATTTCTTCAGCCGTTCGAAAGAAATGATCGATTGCATGACGGCTGGTGAAAATCACAGCAGAATAAATCCCGATTTCTACCTTCTGACGCCTGAAATCCTTTGACGGAATACCTTCCAGCCTGATAAAAGGTAGAAAAGACATCTCTACGTCATGCCTCCTCGCAAGATCAAAATATGGAGACTTATCAGATTCCGGCCGGGGTTGGGTGATTAAAATCTTTTTTACTGCAGTCTCAGACATCACGGCTATATCCTTTTTATCCCTGTTTTTAATCAATGTATAATATATTAGAAAAATGCGTTTGCAAAATTAATAAGCTTTTTCCAAATAAGTAACTAACACTTTGTAAATCAACAGCAGAGGAGCTATTTCGAAAGCGCAAAGGTAT
>DASXNJ010000331.1:0-3980 GCA_036495145.1 Puia sp. | reverse complement strand
TACTTTTTCCCAGTTTTCATGCTTTTTTTCCAGTTCTTTATAGATCTTTTCCTCAAAGAATATTTTTTCAAGCGATGTGAAGTGCCATTTCTCCTGCAATTCTTTCAGCTTGATTTCGAGTTCTTTCTTAAGCAGATCCTTGCTGAGATCCACCGAATTCCTGAGAAGCTCCGGCATGGAGGGAAATTCCGGTCGTTGATTGTTTATTACGCAGGCACTGGGCGATATGCTGATTTCGCAATCTGTAAATGCATATAAGGCATCAATTGTAATATCGGGAGAAATTCCCTGCGCCAGGTCCACTTGTATTTCAACTTCGGCGGCTGTGTTGTCTGTCACTTTGCGGATCCTGATCTTTCCCTGATCATTGGCTTTGATGATGGAATCTATGAGTTGACTGGTCGTAATTCCGTAGGGTACATCCCGGATCATCAGCGTTTTCTTATCTATTTCCTCAATATGCGCACGTACCCTCACGCGGGCACCCCGTTTGCCTTCATTATAATTTAGCACATCAATCATGCCTCCGGTCTGGAAATCAGGGAACAGTTCGAATTTTTTTCCCCTTAGATATTTTACGGCTGCCTGACATATTTCGCAAAAATTATGTGGAAGTATTTTGGTTGCGAGTCCGACCGCAATTCCCTCCGCTCCCTGGGCAAGCAGTAAAGGAAATTTCATGGGCAGGGTAATCGGTTCATTTTTTCTCCCGTCATAACTCAATTGCCAATCCGTCGTCTTGGCATTGAAAGCCACTTCCAGTGCAAACTTGCTCAGCCGCGCTTCTATATATCTTGCTGCGGCGGCATCATCCCCTGTCCGCACGTCACCCCAGTTTCCCTGCGTTTCAATCAACAAATCCTTTTGCCCCATATTTACGAGGGCTTCACCGATGGATACATCTCCATGCGGATGAAATTGCATAGACTGCCCGATGATATTTGCCACTTTATTGAATCTGCCATCATCCATCTCTTTCATGGCATGTAAAATGCGGCGCTGCACGGGTTTTAACCCATCCTGCAATGCAGGTACGGCCCTTTCAAGAATAACATAAGACGCATAATCGAGAAACCAGTTTTTGTATTGGTTGGATATGCCCGTTTCAGTCAGTAAGAAATCTTTATTTGTCATAGGTGGGTGCAAAGATATATAGCATTCACCAAAAGAACACCTGATCATTATCAGAAGACTGATCGTCATTTTTACCGGAAACTATCCATACTTTCACTAAGACTTTATTTTTATCTGCCATGCCAAAATATGCCGGACAAACGAGGATTCTCGCAGCAGTGGATTGTATTATTTTTGGTTTTGACGGAGACAGCTTGCAGGTATTACTGATGAAACGGGGCCTGGAACCGGCGAAAAACAAGTGGAGCCTGATTGGAGGTTTTCTTGCCAAAGCGGAAAGCCTTGAACAGGCTGCCAGCCGTGTTTTGAAAAAATTTACAGGTATTGAGGGACTCTATATGCATCAGTTGCAAACCTTCAGTAAGCCAAACAGGGATCCGCTTGAAAGAACGATTTCCACAGCCTTCACGACCCTGGTCGATATTCATCAATATGAAAAACAAATGATTCCGGATTACCACGCGGAATGGTTTCCGTTATCTAAAAAGCCAAAACTCATTTTTGATCATGATTCGATGCTGCAAATGGCGCAGCATGAACTTCGCTATCAGGCTGCTTCGCACCCCATTCTTTTTGAATTGCTACCGGAAAAATTTACGATACCCCAGTTGCAAAATCTGTATGAAGGCGTTTATATAACGCGTTTCGACAACCGGAATTTCAGCCGGAAAGTTTTATCAACCGAACTGCTGATAAAACTTCGGGAGAAAGATAAAACCAGTTCCAAAAAAGGGGCGTATTTCTATAAACTCAACAGGAAAAAATACAAAGCCGGATTCAGAGTCTTTATGAACTTCATCCCCAACCCGGAGCGGTCGGCGGAATGATGTCAGTAAATGATATACCTTTTTGCGGCTCCTGCAATAAATTTAATTTGACATGAATTCTTCAGACTGTTCCATATGATTATCGAACAATGGATTGTCGGAATTGATTTCGGAAAATAGGAAAGAATACTGATATTTATCAAATTAAAAAGAATTGAAATGGAATGATATGTATTTTAAAATGAATACTTAATTATTCCTCCGATATCTTTATTTATAACGACTGCTGACTTATGAACAATCAACTGGTATTTTCAGACTATCTAATATTTACTCTTTATCTCATACTGGTCGGCTCATATGGATATTGGGTTTATCACAAACGTAAAAATAAAGAGCACGATTCAAAAGGATTTTTTCTCGCAGAAGGTTCCCTTACCTGGTGGGCGATCGGCGCCAGTCTGATCGCTTCAAATATTTCTGCCGAACAATTTATTGGCATGAGTGGCAACGGCTTCTTTGTAGGCGTGGCTGTTTCAGCATACGAATGGATCGCGGCGCTTTCGCTGGTTATTATTGCAGTATGGTTTATACCGATTTATCTGAAAAATAAAATATATACCATGCCGCAGTTTCTCAAAACGCGGTACAATGAAACGGTAGCGATGATCATGGCCATTCTCTGGCTTTTTATATACGTCTTTGTAAACCTCACTTCTATTTTATATCTGGGTGCGGTGGCAATCAGTGGCCTTTTACCGAAAGAAGGTAATATAGATTACCTGCATATTGTTATGATATCGCTGGCTGTATTTTCTATTATCATCACACTGGGTGGTATGAAAGTCATCGGATTTACAGATGTCATACAGGTAACCGTGTTAATTATTGGCGGTCTTGCCACTTCTTATATGGCCCTGGATAAAGTAAGTGGAGGTCATGGTGCAACCCAGGGATTTTCTATACTGATGCAGGAAGCACCAGATCATTTCCGGATGATATTTAGTAAACCCAATTCCGCATCGTCACAGGTTGATATAGATAAATACCTGATTCTTCCGGGCATATTGATGTATGCTGCGGGTCAGTGGATCGTTAACCTGAATTACTGGGGATGCAATCAGTATATCACTCAAAGAGCGTTGGGAGCAGATTTAAATACGGCACGTAGCGGTCTGTTATTTGCAGCCCTGCTCAAATTGATCATGCCATTAATTGTAATGCTCCCGGGTATTGCGGCCTACGTTCTTGTTAAACAGGGTCATTTGCATCCTTTACAAAAAATGGATGACGCTTATTCCGCTGTACTGGGATTTTTACCAGCAGGTTTAAAGGGGCTTTCGATTGCTGCTTTAACTGCGGCCATCGTGGCTTCGCTCGCAGGAAAAATAAACAGTATCTCCACCATATATACATTGGACATTTATAAAAAATATATTAATAAAGAGGCCTCTGAACAGAAAATGGTATGGACAGGTCGTCTTGTTGCGCTGGTTGCATTGATCATTGCCATCATTTTCACTTGGAAAGATTTATTGGGTATAAGTAGCGCGGGTGGATTTACTTATATACAGAAATATACAGGATTTATCAGTCCGGGCGTATTTGCTATGTTCATTCTTGGTATGTTCTGGAAACGTACCACGGGAGCTGCAGCAGTTGCCGGCGTAATTACGGGTTTGGGATTATGTTATTTCTTTAACGAAGTGGCGCCTTCAGTTTTCGGAAATAATACATGGCTGTATACAGCTTATCCAAACGGTAAAGGTGGTTATGAAATTCCATTTCTGATTGCCATGGGTTTATCCTTTTTCTTTACGGTATTGGTGATGGTGGTTATCAGCATTGCCGGGCCAAAAATAAATGCAAAAGCATTTGCGATTGATTCATCCATGTTTAAATTAAAACCGCAGGTAACAGCTTTAATCGCAGTGATTCTGCTATTGCTTGTGGCCCTTTATATAAAATTCTGGTAACATAATTGACAATTAATAATTGACAATTAACAATTACTTATTGTGCTCCCTGCATGGCATCCTGCGCACCTGAATTGTTCATGTTTTTTCTTTTGAAAACAGA
>DASXNJ010000330.1:0-3265 GCA_036495145.1 Puia sp. | reverse complement strand
AAGCGAAGAAGGAATGGCTTCTTTCATGTCGAGCAGAAGATATTTTTCGCCTGTTGCGTTTAGCGATTTCAGCAGAATGGCATAACGGTGGGTGCCTACACTGGCGGTTCCCGCCAGGCGGAATACGGCGTCGAGTACTTTATAATTATATGGACTGTTGCTGTCATTCTTTAGCCAGTTTGTAATATGACCTGTCAGATCCTTTTTGAGGGATTTTTTTAATTCGATATGTTTTGGATCATCCAGTAATAGTTCTAGTTTATTTTTATGCTCTATCGTTTTCTTGTGAAGAATGTCCTTTTGTTTTCTTTTGCTGACGGCTGTTAAAAAGTCACATACGATCCCCGTCGCAGTTTTTGGTTCTATATAGTCAGCCTTCCCCCTGATTAATGTGTCGCTGTATGTTTTCAAAAACAGCTTTCCCATGCGTTCCGCTTTTTCCTCTTCGATGCCGAGGGATGCAAATGCTATTAAGATACTCACGACCATCCGGTAGAGGTCCCAGACAACCGGCGCCAGAAAACCCTCATCAAAATCATTGAGATCAAAATATACCAGGCGGTTATCACTTTTGTAACTGCCAAAATTTTCCAGGTGCAGATCTCCGGATATCCAGGCATTCGGAGAGGCGGGAAGATCATTTCCTGCCGCGAGGTCTTCGAAAAATATATGATTGGTGCCGCGGAAAAACCGGTACATGTTTTCGGCCATGCCCTCATATTTCAGACCGACGATGGTTTCTATCCTGTCTTTATTGAAATTCAAAATCCGGCTCGCAAGATCATCCATACCGGCATGATGCTAAACAAATGCCAATATTAAAAAATCATTATCAAATATTATAAGCATCGTACATTGACCATAAAATTCCACGAATAAAAAAAGGGCGGCCTTTCGGTCACCCCCTCCTCTGCTCAACCGCCACTAGTTTTCGGTTTCTCCTGCGGCTTCATAGTTAATTCCCTGTTCCGCAACTTCCGTCAGTTTCTGGTCAGCCGCTTTTTCCTCAGACAAAGTGGCTTCCAGTAATTCCGCCACTTCATTTTCTCCAAGGGTTCTCGCCAGCTGGGCCAGGCCACCATAGGTCGAAATTTCATAATGTTCTACTTTTTGTGCGGCCAAAACAAGCCCCACATCGCGCGTAGCAGTGCCCTCCTCCGTTTCATCAATAATACCTGCGCCTTCTTTCAGAATGCCTTCCATCGCATCGCATTTTTTGGCGACCGCTTTTTCATCCAATGCCTTGAAAGCATCTTCCAGCCGGCTGACGTGCCCCCTGGTTTCTTCCAGATGATTTGTAAATGCATCCTTCAGTTCCTGGGATGTTGCCGCTTTAACCATTTTCGGCAGAGTACTCACAATGTGTTTTTCTGCCCAGTAAATATCTTTTAACTCATCTACAAAAAATTCGCGTAGCATGGAATCATCCTTACCCGCTCCTGCTGACTTGCCTTTTGACTCCCGAGTCAGCAAAGGTTCCTTCTTAGTTTTTGTTGCCATGTTATTTGTTTTTTGAAAATAATTAAAACATCGTGCCAGTCAGATCAGGCCATTCAAAACCTATTAGCGTCTGAGAAAAATTGTGAATATTTTCGGAACCTGATTTTGGAATACTTAAAATGATAGTTCTAATTATACGCGTTCGGGTATAATTATACTCTTTTTTAAAAATCCGTTTTTATTAACTACAAAAAAATAATTTCCTGCATTTGCGTCCGGGCACAGACTTTGAAATCAAAAACTAAAACCACTCAATCATGAAAGAGAAAAATGTTATCTCGAGGAGAAAAGCGATTGGAGGATTGGGAGTTGGACTGGCTGCTCTATCCGTCAACCCTGTTTATTCTTCACCTGAAAAAAATAATAATAATCCGTCGGCGCTGCAGGATCCTATTTCGAAATATCCAAAACCGCCTTTCCCTGAACAGTCGCAGCCCTGGCCAGGTCTGGTAAGTAAAATGAACCCAAGGCCCGATCACGGAGAAACCAGTTATAAGGGCTCCGGTCGGTTGTCAGGAAGAAAAGCACTAATCACGGGAGGTGATTCAGGTATGGGACGCGCTGCGGCCATCGCCTACGCCAGGGAAGGCGCCGATGTGGCCATCAATTATTTTCCTACGGAAGAACCGGATGCTGCAGAAGTAATCGCACTTATAAAAGCCGAAGGACGAAAAGCGATTGCCATCCCGGGAGATCTGCGGGAAGAATCATTCTGTCAGAAACTGGTTGCCCAGGCAGTGGAAGGATTGGGCGGACTGGACATCGTGGTCTGTAATGCAGGCCGTCAGCAAACCCACGCTTCCATTTTGGATATTTCCACGGAACAGTTTGACTGGACCATGAAGACAAATATTTATGCGCCCTTCTGGATTATAAAAGCATCTCTTCCCCATTTGCAGCCGGGAGCATGTATTATTGGAACGGCTTCAGAACAGGCATATGATCCTTCACCGGATTTATATGACTATGCACAAACCAAGGCAGCCACGATGAATTATATAAAATCGCTTGGAAAACAACTCGCGCCTAAAGGAATACGCGTTAACGGAGTGGCACCCGGCCCGATATGGACCGCTCTCCAGGTATCCGGAGGTGCAACCCAGGAGAAAGTTCAGAAATTCGGAGGTGATACACCATTTGGAAGACCTGGGCAGCCAGCGGAACTGGCATCTATTTATGTACAGCTTGCCGATGCGGGCGCCAGTTACGCGACAGGTCAGATATATGGTTCCTCCGGTGGCAAGGGGCAGCCCTGATCATGGAAAATGAAATAGGCTGACAACACTCAATGAATGCTGTCAGCCTGTTTGAATTTTCAGCAACAATTTGTTATTTATTCACAGCTTTATCTGTTTGCTCAGCCATGTCCAGATGATGTTCCAGTGTTGGTAATTTTCCTCTTGCCCATTGCACGATAGCAGAATCCTTTCCGTTCTCTGCTTCCTTTTTAAACATATCGATATTGTCTTTGTGACCGCTTACCATGGCAGAAGTATAATCTTTATCAAAATCAGTTCCGCTTTTGGCAGATAAATCAGACAACTGCTTTTGACATTTGTCGCTCAACGTAGCGGGAATTGTTATATTTTTTGATGAAGCCAGTTTTTTTAATTGTTCATTAGCTTTTGAATGATCCTTTACCATCATGGCGCCAAAGTTTTTTACTGATTTATTCTGACCTTTCTGTTCAGCCAGTTTTCCCAGTTGAACTTCCAGCATTCCTCCATCTGCGGCTGACACAACAAATTCCGCGTCTGTTTTTAAA
>DASXNJ010000329.1:0-18257 GCA_036495145.1 Puia sp. | reverse complement strand
GCGACATCCGAAGATGCCGAAGTCCAAACGCGCTTTCTTTCTGAACTGGCTCTGACGCATCCGGAAATACGGGGTGTAGTTGGATGGATTGACCTGTATAATGACAGAGCCGTAGAAAAAATTCAGGAATTTCAACAGTATAACTCTGTCAAAGGTTACCGGATTGACGCCGGCAGAATATCGTCCATTCTGCCCCCGGCCATGGATTTACTTCTGACCGGTCAATACAGTCTGGATCTTACTTTGGGTGGCGAAAACGATATCGCCCCCTTGAGCAGATGGTTATCTGCCCATCCGGATCAGTCATTTATTTTGCGGGATGCCGGTCACGCGGACCCCAAACTGCTTCCATCCAAAACCTGGGAAACGAATATCCGTGAACTGGCAAAGAATCAAAATCTCGCCTGTAAATTGTCAGGCTTATTTATACAGGGTCATTGGAAAACCTGGAAACCCACTGATTTTTATCCCTTCCTGGATATTCTTTTCAATTCATTTGGGACAGATCGACTGTTGTTTGCGAGTGACTGGCCGTTTCTATTGCTGGCAGGCATCTATGTACAATGGAAAAGCCTGGTTGAAAAATTCATGGAGAAATATCTTCCGGAAGACCGGGAAAAAATATTTGGTGAAAATGCCCGGCGGCTCTACCGCATCTGAAAAATTATTCTATTAACTTGAACCGATGAAGACAAGATTGCTTTCCTTCCGCATAAGCTTACTGATCTGTTTATTATTTCAAATGGCGTCGGCCCAGATTTCTGCCACAGTGAATCCCTGGGTGATCAGTGCAGTTCCTGATCAGGCTCATTATTACGGTGTTACCGTTGCAAACGGAATGATTGGAATCGTATCCTCTCCACAACCCTTCCAGGTAAAAGATGTGGTGCTTGCGGGAGCTTACGATTTATATGGTCGCGGCCGTGTAAGCAATTTCCTGAAAAGCTTCAATTTGCTCAATATGCATTTCAATGTGGATGGGACAGAGACGAATGCTAATAATATTTCTTCTTTGAAACAAACGCTGGACATGCAGCGTGCAAGTTTCACAACTTCATTCGACATCCAGGATAAAGCGTCGGTAACCTATACTTACTATGCTCTCCGGCAGTTGCCGTTTACCGTTTTAATGGATATCACGGTCGTCGCAAAAAAAGACATCGAGATCGAGCCGGCCAGTGTGATGGAAGCGCCCGATGCGCTGCGTGATGTACAGAATTATTACAACGAAATCGACAGACCCCATGTAGTGATTTCATTGTTAACCTCAACGGCAAAATCCCCGACGGGTAAATTACTGATGTGCGCTTCGAATACTTTTATTTTCAATGAGCCCCGCGGTCAGGAACCGCGATTGATACACGAGATGTGGGACAACAATATGCACCTGCTGAAATTCAAACGAAAACTCAAAGCAGGTGAAACCTATCGGTTTTCCATCGCAGGTTCATCGATCACGTCGGCACATGATGAAGATCCGTTGAATGAGGCCGAACGGCTGACCATCTTTGCCAAACTGCAAGGCACGGAGCGACTGATTGCTTTTCACGAAAAAGCATGGAATGATATCTGGAAAACTGATATTCAGATTACAGGCGACGAGCAAACGCAACAGGATATTCATAGCATGCTCTATCATCTGTATTCGTTTACAAGGGAAGGAACTTCATTCAGTCTCTCTCCTATGGGATTAAGCGGGTTAGGATATAATGGACATGTTTTCTGGGATGCCGATTTGTGGATGTTTCCTGCCCTGCTGGTATTACATCCGGAGATGGCAAAGTCCATGATCGAATACAGATATGAACGGCTGGATGCTGCAAGAAAAAATGCATTCTCCCATGGATATAGGGGTGCCATGTTCCCATGGGAATCGGCAGCCAGCGGTGTTGAAGAAACTCCGGTTTGGGCTTTGAGCGGCCCCTTTGAACACCATATTACGGCCTGTGTAGGTTTGGCTGCCTGGAATTATTACTGTGTAACACAGGATAAAGTCTGGCTACGTGAAAAGGGCTGGCCGATTTTATCTGCGACGGCCGATTTCTGGGCATCGCGTGTCGAAAGAAACGGGCTGGGACATTATGATATCCGGAATGTGGTTGCAGCCGACGAATGGGCAGAGAATGTCGATAATAATGCTTTTACCAATGGAGCGGCAAAGGTTTTACTGCAGCATGCCACTGAAGCGGCAGGAATTTTGGGCATGAAGGCAGATCCGGACTGGATGGTTGTATCGGACAATATTCCGATTCTTCAACTCAACGGAATTACAAGGGAACATGCGAGTTATAATGGAGAAGGTATAAAACAGGGGGATGTAAATCTGCTGGCATATCCTTTAAAGCTTATTACCGACCCAGTCCAGGTAAAAAAGGACCTTCTTTATTACCAGTCGCGTGTTCCAAATCAGGGCACGCCGGCGATGACACAGGCCATTTTTGCTTTGTTATATGCAAGACTCGGGCAGGGGGATACTGCATATCACTTTTTCAAAGATGCTTATGTTCTCAACCTGAATCCACCTTTTCGTGTGATTGCGGAAACCAAAGGAGGCACGAATCCGTACTTTGCTACAGGAGCGGGCGGTATTTTACAGGCCGTCCTCATGGGATTCGGCGGTTTGGATATCACATCGTCCGGCCTTGTTCAAATCCCATCCAAACTTCCTTCTGGCTGGAAAAAGTTAACAATAACGGGAGTTGGACCGGACAAGAAAAATTACAGCGTTCAATAAAAAATAGTATTTTAGCACCCACTGTGAAGAGAATTGCTGCCATACTTCTTTTGATTTTACTCCTTTTCAACTGGGTTGGATACGAGTTGTACACTGCCATTCTGAAGGACCATGCTGACAAAACCATGGTTGCCAACCTGGATCAGAACAATTATTCAGACGCAGATCTGATTTCAATAAAAGTTCCTGCCACCCATCTTTCTTCTTATGTCAATTCAAAGGAGTTTCAAAGGATTGATGGTAAGATCGAGATCGAAGGCGTACAATATAATTATGTAAAACGCCGGTTTAGTGAAGACTCCCTGGAACTTCTGTGCATTCCAAATAAAACGGCCACCAGTATTCAGACAGCCAGGAATGAGTTTTTTAAATTGGTGAATGATTTACAGCATCCCGGCCAGTCAAAAAAATCAGATCAGCACAATTCATCTTTTAAAGGCTTTAGCGCCGAATATTTTTCCAACTCCCAATCTTTTGCTATCTCGAAACTGACGCTTGTCAGACAGAAAGCAACCGACCATTACTTATTACAGATTCCGTCTGTATACCTTACACGCGCAGGTCAGCCACCGGACTTCGCTTAAAGCGTAATATTTAAAACGCTTATTCCCCGCGATCGCGGGACATTCCTTTTTTCAACAAGACCATCATTATGAGATATGTTTTAGCCGCTTTTGCGCTATGCGCAATAGCAGTAACCGGATGTAACCGTAAATCGGATTACGATGCTATTTTCAAGAATCCAATACTGTATAGTAAAACCGTGTATCAGTTAAACACGGTTGTGATGGGAAATAATTTCAGTCCCATAGTGGCTTCGCGTAATTACACCTATGCCAACGTAGCAGCCTATCAGGTGGTTGCGGGTGGTTATCAGGATCAGTATGAATCCCTGTCGGGACAATTACGGGGCCTGGAATCTACGCCCGTGCCGGATAAAACCAAGCCGATCGATGTGGAATTTGCCGCGCTGCTGGCGTTTTGTAAACTGGGAGAAGCCGTGACTTTTCCTGCGGGCAGCATGAAGGATTATGTTGACAGCCTGAAAAAGCTGGCAGAGGATCATGGAATGCCGGAAGATATTTTAAATAACTCGGCTGCATATGCTGACACGGTTGGTTCTGTTGTGATGGCCTGGAGCAAAGGCGATCATTACCTCCAAACGCGAGGTGCATCAGAGTATACGGTGATGGATTCGCCCGGCCGGTGGGTACCCACCCCGCCTGCGTACTCTGCTGCCGCTGAACCACACTGGCGTGAAATCAGACCTATGGTGCTTGACAGCTCAAATATGTTTAGTGTGTCTCCTCCATACAAATTCAATATTACTGACAAGAACAGCGATTATTATAAACAGGTTATGTTGTCGAAGAATGCCATCGACAGCCTGACACCTGAACAGATTCATATCGCGGATTTTTGGGATGATAATCCCTTCAAATTAAATGTGTCCGGACATCTTATGTTTGGCACAAAAAAATTTTCCCCTCCGGGTCACTGGATGAGTATCGTAGGAATTGCGGCCGAAAAAGCAAATGCCGATTTTGGTACAACGGTTACCGCTTTCACAAAAACAGCCATTGCTTTATTTGATGCATTTATTCAATGCTGGGATGTTAAATATGAATTTAATACTGTGCGGCCCGAAACCGTGATCAATAAATTTATTGATGCCAATTGGCGCCCGCATTTGCAAACACCTCCCTTTCCCGAATATACCTGCGGTCACTCAACGGGATCGGCTGCAGCAGCGGAAGCACTGACCAGCGTATTTGGTGACAATTTTAATTATACAGACACTACAGAACTTGAATTTGGCATTAAGAGCCGTTCGTATAAATCATTCCGGGATGCTGCCATGGAAAACAACTGGGCCCGCTTCTATGGAGGCATACATTTCCATCATTCCTGCGAGATCTCTACCGAACTGGGAGCAAAAGTGGGGGACCTGGTTGTTCAGAGACTTAAAATGAAAAAAAGCAAATCATCATAAAACCTTCTATTACCATTAATCATTAAGGCTTATCCCAATTAATCAAAATTTAACTACCTCGAGATGAAAAAGAAAACAATATTAAATGTATCCCTGGCCCTGGGCTTTAGCCTGGTTGCAATGCTGGCTAAAAGCCAGACCGCAGATGATGCGATCATGATGGGGAAGAAACAATGGTGCAACGGTCTTACCTATATGTATTCCGGATGGAAGAATTATTGGGAGGGCACCACAAAGCGAGACAATAAAAACCTCGGAACAGTATCCACTCAGTCAGTCATGTTTATGAGTACATATGGTATCACCAATAAATTGAATGCCATTGTTTCGGTACCCTACATATGGACACATGCTTCCGCTGGTACATTACATGGCCTTAAAGGTTTCCAGGATATTGAAATGAATATTAAATATGAATTCCTTGAATCCAAACTTGGAAAAGATGGTCATTTATCACTCTTCGCAGTCGGCGGATTAAGCACTCCACTACAGAAATATGAAAATGATTTTCTACCCATGTCCATCGGATTGGGAAGCACAAATCTTTCAGGCAGACTGACAGCTGATTATCAAAAAGGAATTTTCTTTGCGACTGCTTCAAGTGCATTTGAATGGCGGAGTGATGTCACCATCGACAGAACCTCTTATTATACCGGCGACGAGATCCACTATACCAATAAAGTGGATATGCCCAATCAATTATACAGCAATCTTTTTGTTGGGATACGTAAACCGAACCTTATTGTTCAGGCCCAGCTCCTGAATATGTACACATTCGGCGGATCTGATATCCGTAAAAATGACATGCCTTTCGCAAGCAATCAGATGAATATGACCTCAGTTGGCGGGCATGTGAAATATTTTTTTCTGTTCCTGCCTAATCTCGCAGTTGTGGCAGATGCTGATTTTACTGTTGCAGGAAGAAATGTGGGACAATCACAGATGTACTCCGGCGGTCTGTACTATGTAGTTAGTTTATAAAAAAGATAAAAAAATTATAATGAAAAATATATTCTATTCACTGACTGGCCTGATTGGTTTAATGCTGTTTACAGCCAGCTGTCAGAAAGATGTAAGCAACCGAACTGCAAATTTGCCGGCTCTGCAATCTTCCAATTTAGATTTAAACGCCGGTACATGGAAGCCGGTTTTGTTGTCAAGACCAGATAGTTTTGCGGTCGCTGCACCTGTTGCAACCACATCGCCCCTATATGTGGCGGATCTTTTTGAAATCAAAGCACTTCAGAAGAGTCTGACCAAGGACCAGGAAAACTCAATCAAATATTGGGCTGCCGGCGGTGTGTTGAGATGGAATGAAATTATGCGCGGACTGGTTGCCAAGTATAACCTGCCAGTTGTTGCAAGTGCTGACGGCACTTACGCGATACCCAATGCCAGCAATCCACTGGCATATCCACTTTTCCCCTTTACAAATCCCCCATATGCGGCAAGGGCCTATGCATATATCAGTGCTGCACAATATGATGCCTTGTTGGCTTGCTGGTTTTATAAAACAAAATATAACCGTCTGGCACCTTATAATTTCGACTCTTCTGTTTCTGCCAAATTCGTCAATAAATCGGACCTTCCTTCTTATCCTTCGGAAGCCGCAGTTCTGGCCGGTGTTACGGCGGAAATGATGAAACTCTTATTTCCGGGCGAAATCGGTAATATCCAGAATATAGCAGTTCAACAAGAACAGGCTGCCATCATGAGCGGGGCGGCCACACGTGCTGATGTTACAGCTGGCGAAGCATTGGGCCGGCAGGTTGCAGAAATGTTTATAACGAGAGCAAGGGGAGATAACGCCGGGAAAGCAGTTGGTACGCCAACTGACTGGGCAAATTTTGTTGATGTCACAAAAAGCCAGGGCCTTATACCCTGGTATAGTCTGGAAATACCTCAACGCCCGCCTATGCTACCCTTATTTTATAAGGTAAAACCATTTTTATTCGACTCTGCCACTGTTGTCAGTTTACGTCCGGATCCACCTCCTGCAGTAGGTTCTGATCAGATGAACAAAGACGTGGCGGAAGTGAAACAATACGTCAATAATGTGACCAGGAAAAATATTGGTATCGTAGAATTCTGGGCAGACGGTGTAGGAACCTACACACCTCCCGGCCATTGGAACGCAATCGCCACAGAAGACTTTGTGAAACAAAATTATAGTGAAGTCCGGTGGGCTCGGAATATCGCATTACTGAATATGACTGAAATGGATGCGGCGATTGTATGTTGGGATATTAAGTATCATTTTTTCAATGCAAGGCCAACCCAGGTAGATCCATCCATCAAAACATTAACGGGCATCCCGAATTTTCCAGCCTATGTATCAGGCCATTCCACTTTTAGCGGGGCGGCTGCAACTATATTGGGATACCTGATGCCAGAAAATGCAAGTAAGTATTCGGCGATGGCAGAGGAAGCTGGACTCAGCCGCCTTGTCGGAGGCATACATTACCGGACAGATTGCGAGGTTGGGCTTTCGGTAGGAAATAAAGTTGGCAGTTATGCCATATTGAAGGCGCAAAACGACGGAGCTAATTAAGTCTATATATTTTTTAAGCAATTAAGACCCTTCGATTCTTCGCAGGGTCTTTATAAAATCAACGATCAGGTCTTCAAAGCTTATTAAACAGTACCTTTTTTGAAATGAGTGAAAGAGTCTTAATAATTTTTTACAAGAAGATGCATACTTTAAATAACAATCAAAAATTACATTTTACACTGCGCATTGCGGCTGCCATGTGCTTTATTGGTCACGGTGCATTTGGAATCATTACAAAAGCCATCTGGTGTAATTATTTTGCCCTCTTCGGTGTTGATAAAGTGCATGCTTATCATTTAATGCCTGTGCTGGGAACGTTGGATATTCTACTGGGTATTTCGTTGCTTTTGAAACCTTTTCGTGCTATTGCAGTTTGGCTCATCATCTGGGGAGTTATTACCGCATTCTGCCGTCCTCTCGCCGGAGAACCTTTCGCAGAATTTATCGAAAGGGCTGGAAACTTTGGCGCACCGCTCGCCCTGTTGGTTTTAGCAGGTGGAATAAACTGGAATTTTAATTGGCTTTTTTCCGCTATAAACCCGAATGAACCGGTGAGTCAAAAATCCTTAGCCCGGATGAAATTCATTCTTCGGTTTACCGTATTTCTATTATTAGTGGGTCATGGCTGGCTGAATCTGATTCAGAAACCAGGTCTTATTAATCAGTATACTGCCCTCGGATTTTCAAATCCTTTGAATGTGTCACTTCTTGCCGGAATTTTTGAAATCATGGCGGCTATTGCAGTTTTGGTCAAACCGGTAAGACCGTTGATTGCGGTATTTTTTATCTGGAAAATGGGATCCGAACTATTCTATCCTTATTTTGAACTATTTGAATGGGTGGAGCGGGGCGGAAGCTATGGAACGCTTCTTGCATTGTGCTTATGTCTGGACCCTGTTCGTGAAAAGAAATATCTTCAAAAACAGCAAACATTTTCCGTTAACGGGAACGGGTAAATATAAAGTTTCTAATCAATCGTCATAAGCAATAAAATCCCTGCGATTCTTCGCGGGGATTTATTTTTTGGGTTGGCGGTTAACAGCTGGCGGATAAATGAAAAACGTACCTTTAATATTCATTCAGTTCCCCCGATGAAGTCCCTTTACCTTCTGCTGTTTCTGCTAATGACTTCATTTGCAAGAGCCCAGTTCCTGCAGCCCGCCACACCAGATAAGATATATGGTGAGCTTTTCACAGATGTGCAGATGAAAAAAGTATTTCCCGGCGAAAAGACTTTTGTGGATTGCATCCCGAAAAGGAAACCCGTTGATATCATGTACGATTACGGAATTCAAAGAGGGCCGGGTTTCAACCTGAAGAAATTCGTAGAAGAAAATTTTGAATTGCCTCCAGAGATCACAATCGGTACCAAATGGGATTCTGCAGATGATGTGGTGACACATATAAAAAAAACGTGGGCCGTTCTGAAAAGAAATTCTGACAGGGAATCGGTGGGCAGTTCGCTGCTTCCTCTGCCGTTTCCTTATATTTTGCAATCAGCGAATTTCCGGGAAATGCATTATTGGGATTCATATTTTATTATGCTCGGACTGAAGGAAAGTGGCGACATAAAGACCATCCGCGATATGTTGGACAATTTTGATTATCTGATTAAAACCTATGGCCATATTCCCAGCGGAAACAGGTCCTATTATCTGGGCAGATCACAACCACCTTTCTTTTCCTGTATGGTCGAATTACTGGCAGGCATTCAGGGTGACAGTATTTACCAGCGTTTTCTTTCTTCCATGGAAATGGAATATGAATATTTTATGGAAGGAGCAGATAGACTCAAGGCCGGCGACTCGTACAGACATATTGTTCGAATGAAAAACGGGGATTTGCTGAACCGCTATTGGGACGATGGTATGGTTCCCAGACAGGAGAACTGGCGGGATGATTATATAATCGCGGAAAAGTCAGGCAGAAATAAAGTGGAAGTGTATAAAAACCTGCGGGCTGCTGCTGAAAGCGGCATGGACTTTAGCGGCCGGTGGTTTCCGGATGATAAAAAGATCGCAGATATTCAAACAACCAATGTCTTGCCGGTAGACCTGAACTGTTTGATGTATCATTTGGAATGGACCATCGCTAAAGCCAAACAAATTAATGGAGATGATACGGGCGCTAAATTGTTTCGCGAAAAAGCTCAACAGAGAGATGTCCTGATTGATAAATACTTCTGGAATAAAAGTTTGTCCTTCTTTACCGATTACCAGTTCAAAGCACAAACGCAGCTGGATATTATCAGTCCTGCCGGCATTTATCCTTTTTGTTTTATAAATGAAAAGCCCGATTACATGAGTTTGATTGGCAAAAAAGTCGCCACTGTTTTAGAAGCCAGACTTCTGAAAGAGGGTGGCTTCGTAACCACTGAATATAATACCGGGGAAAAATGGGATGCGCCATATGGTTGGGCGCCATTGGAATGGATGATGATATGGGGTTTGGACAGGTGCGGTCAGAAAAACCTGGCTGCGCTGGCCGCCAAAAGATGGATAAAACTTAATACTGATATTTATAAAAATACCGGTAAACTTATGGAGAAATATAATGTTTCAGATATTACAAAAGATTCCGCTATTGGAGAATATGGAAACTATGACGGATTTGGGTGGACGAATGGCGTGTTATTAAAGCTGATCAGTATTTATGGTAATTAATCCTAAAAACAAGTTTGGAAAACTGGAGACATGGAAGTATGAAATTAATATATCCTTAACGTGCGACCGCTTCTAAACCGTCAACTGTCATCCATCAATTATCAATCAAATTATGACCAACGAATATTTCATGTTACAGGCGCTGAAGGAGGCTAAAAAAGCCTATGATGAAGGCGAAGTTCCTGTAGGTGCTATTGTAACAATGAATGAAAAAATAATTTCCAGAGGTCACAACCAGGTGGAAAGATTAAATGACCCCACTGCTCATGCGGAAATCATCGCTCTGACATCTGCATTTAATTTTCTTGGATCAAAATATTTACCGGAAGCAACGATCTACATAACGATTGAACCTTGCCTGATGTGCGCCGGTGCCTTATACTGGAGCAAAATTTCGAAAGTTGTTTACGGAGCTTCCGATATAAAAAACGGTTACCGGAAATATGTTGAACCCTGTCCGTCGCTGGAACAAATTGGCATTGCACCAAGACCCTTTCATCCGAAAACCATCGTGATAGATGCTATACTAAGTGAAGAATGTGCGGATCTGATGAAGGATTTTTTCAAAGCGAGGAGATGAAATTCCCCTGGCATTTGTTTTGACATATCAACCTTTGATCAGTAATTTTGTAAACCTTCTTTGAGAATAGAATTCTTTTCATTAAAAAAATAAAAACCATGGCATTTACTTTACCTGCACTTCCTTATGCGCCGGCAGCCCTTGAACCGCATATCGACGCAATGACGATGCAGATTCATCATGATAAGCACCATCAGGCATATGTCGACAATCTGAATAAAGCGGTGTCGGGAACGCCAAATGAAAATAAATCGCTGGAACAACTGGTTAGTATTGCCGGCACACTGCCACCTGCCATTCGTAACAATGGAGGCGGACATTGGAACCATAGCTTTTTCTGGGAAATCATGGCACCTAATACCGGTGGAAAACCAACCGGGAAACTGGCGGAGTCTATAGATGCGGATTTTGGATCTTTTGAAGCTTTTAAAGAAAAATTTACGCTGGCTGCCACGAGCCGTTTTGGAAGCGGATGGGCCTGGCTTGTAGAACAGGATGGTAAATTATTAATTTCATCAACACCCAACCAGGATAATCCCTTAATGGATATTGCCGAAGTGAAAGGAACTCCGATACTGGGTGTGGATGTTTGGGAACACGCTTACTATTTAAAATATCAAAATCGTCGCCCTGAATACCTGGGAGCTTTCTGGAATGTTATAAATTGGAAAGAAGTAAATAAGAGATATGAAGCCTCCCTATAGGATATCCTGTAGGTTTTGATATCATTTCAGATCCCGTTTAGCTTTCATTTTACCACCGGGTGGATGGGCAAACGGGATCTTCATGTTAAAAAAATGCATATGAAAAAATCTTCCGGATTACTCCTTCCCGCCCTGCTTTTTCTGATTGCCTGTTCCTCGCATCAAAAAAAAGTTTTGCTTTATGCAGATAGCAAAATCCAGGTGGATCAATCACAAAAAAATATCACAGTTGAGGATGGAACTACACAGATTGAGCAGGAACTGAATTTTAACAGCGGAGATCCGATTGTTCTGAATATCACAGGACCCAAAGGAAAATACGCGCTGGAGGTGAAAGAAGACGGATTATTTCTGGCCAATCTCAAAAATGATACGGTTGTAGGCAGTATGCAACATACCGGTGAATCAAGACATACGCGAATTACACAGCAGGAACTGCAATTACAATTGGATAGTTTGAATAAATTGATAAAGGGTGAGAATATTTCTGCTGCTGCAAAAAACTATTTTATTCCACCGGGGCAGGTTGTTAAAATTTCCAGTTTTACAAACGCTAAAATATTTGGCCCCTATCAACCTGTTCCATCAGCTTTTGACGCGTCATCAGTCCCCGAAATTTATAAATTTTACAGTTTGTCCGAAGAGAAAGAAATTATTGCTAAACTAACGGAGATGAGTAAGTACAAATATGAACGGGGAGATGAGAAGGGAAACGGGAAGGCCGAAGATGATGACGATTCGGTTTATACGATTCATCCAACGAAGAAATGATGGAAGGCGGTCCGCGATTTCCGCTTACGATTTATTTAACCGGATCATGACCGTGGCGGCCCCAGGGATGACAACTGGAGATACGCCGTATAGCCATCCAGCCTCCACGAAACAAACCATATTTTTGAAATGCTTCAATAGCGTATGCTGAGCAGGTAGGTGTAAACCTGCATTTCGATCCGAGCCAGGGAGAAATAGCCAGCTGATAAATCCTGATCAGAAAAATCAACGGATAACTAAGAATTTGCAGGATCTTTTTCATTTAAAATCTTCAGCAGTTTATCCAGTAGTTTTCTCAACGATACCGAAATTTCTTCATGCACGGGCATTTCTCTTCCGGTGTAAATAAAGAACAAATGAAGACTGTAATCGTTCTTTACAACTGCTTCTTCCAGTTCTTTTTTCTGAAAGCGGTAGGTTTCCCTGGTCAAACGTTTGATCCGGTTTCTATCGACCGCCCGGGGAAAATTTTTTGAGCTGACAGTAAATCCCGCCTTGACGATTCCGCCGACCTTTTCTAAAAGAAACAGGATGCGAAATGGAAAAAGGGTGATTTTTTTCCCTTTTTCGAAAAGCTGATCAATCTGTTTACGACTTTTTAGACGTTCAGATTTACCCAGGGAATATGGTTTGCGAATGCTCAATAGACGAGTTAAAAATAAAAAGCCCCAATAGGGGGCTATAATCTTATTATTTCGAAAGTCTTTTTCGTTGACCGATGGGCGCTGAATGTTAAGCGTAAAGCCTCAACTACTTCCCACCAAACTCATCTGAAACAGACAGTTTCGCGCGTCCCTTGGCTCTGCGACTTGCAAGCACCTTGCGTCCGTTGGCAGTTTGCATACGTTTACGGAATCCATGAACTGTTTTGCGACGACGGGTATGTGGCTGGAATGTGCGTTTCATTGTATTATTTTTAACTCGTAGCCCCTGATAATCAGGGAATTATCCTTATACTCATTCCACCGCCGGCGGAACTTCTTTTAAAGGGAGGGCAAAGCTAAAGAATTCCTGCCTGATTGCCAATAATAAGTAAGCCGATTTATCAATAATTAGCTGCAAAATAGCCCTGGGTCAGGTTAACAGTCGGACCGTTAGTAACTGGCGTGGCCACAAAGCTAAAAGTGCCGGAAATTCGTCTTGTGGTGGTGTTGTTGGATAAAATCATGATTGTTCCCCCCGTTTGTGAAAGGAGCGTTGTGGAAGGATCCGGGTTATAAACTCCAATATATACTCCTGCGGCAAAATTCAGATTATACGTTCCCGGGGTTATATTATTCGGGAAATATAGACCTACATCCTGTGTTCCGGAAAATCCTGCTATCAGAAGCTGACCTGCTGAGTCCGAATTTATCACATCGGAGGCAAAGAATTTATTACCGTCAACCAACATTTCCACGGTATCCTTCGGGGATCCGGGTGGTGGCGTTATGCCCGCTATTCCTGAGGTATAAGGTACATAATCAAAAACCCCTTTCGCAACCGTTTGGGTAGAATCATCGGCTGGATTCGTAAGGGTAAACTGAAAGCTGCCACTTATAACCCGGTTTACTGTATCGATACTGGAAATAGTGACAGATCCACCGGCAGTTCCATCATTGCTTACATAAACATTCGCTGTTCTGGTCAGCAGGTTCGTAGAAAGCGCATAAGAAGACGACTGGACATTAAGTGTATATGTTCCTACCTTGAAAACAGGCAAAAGAATGGAAATCTGATCGCCGGTCTTACTCAGTCCGTTTATAGAAACGCCATCTGAACTAACCAGCACCAATTGCAGACTATCTGCATTCCATAAATTACCACCAATAGTTGCATAAAAATCCCCGGTACCCTTACCTGGATTGTTAGCGCCTTCCTTACTTAATTCCTTTGTGCAGGCAATGAATGAAAATAAAATAAGGGTTAAAAACAGGGGCTTAAAGCGCAACTTCATAGTCAAGGTTTGGGGTATTGAAGTTACAAAAATACTCTTTCCGATCTGACGGCTGTTCCATAAAAATATCCGGCATGCAGATCAAAATCAATATTATCATCTGTTGTATAAAAAGAAAGCTGATGCTCTTTACTACATCTTGCATCAATTTCGGGGTGATTTCCGAGATAATTCTGCAGTCTTTCAGCTACTATATGTCCCTGGGCCACGAGTTGAATAGCAGGAGGAAAATACTTCCTCAGCTTTTCCATCAGCAATGGATAATGGGTGCAGGCAAGTATTACCGTGTCAATTTCAGATGACTGTAACAGAAGTTCATCCACGTATTTATGTACGAAGTAATCCGCTCCCGGATTGAGGTGTTCGTTATTTTCTATCAACGGAACCCAGAGTGGACAAGCCTGCTGAAAGACTTTGACATCAGGAAAAAATTTTTCTATTTCCAAGGTATATGATTCGGAATTCACTGTGCCACGGGTAGCCAGAATACCAACATGGCCTGTCTTCGAAAGAAGTCCTGCTATTTCGGTCGTCGGTCTGATCACTCCAAGAACCCTGTTTGGCGTTCCTGACGCAACCAGATCCTGCTGCTGAATGGTACGTAAAGCTTTTGCTGAAGAAGTATTACAAGCCAGGATTACAAGCGGGCACCCTTTGGAAAAAAACCATTGCACGGCTTCTCTTGTGTATTGGTATACGGTTTCAAATGAGCGGTTACCATATGGTGCTCTTGCATTATCTCCCAGGTAAATAAAATCGTAACCGGGAAGTTTTTCAACGATGGACTTCAGTACAGTAAGACCGCCATAGCCTGAATCAAAAACTCCAATCGGTTGGGAAGAAGGCATATACTAAATTAATCAACAAAAACTAAAAAGGCTGTCCCGCTTTCCGGAACAGCCTTTTGATATTTTTTTAAACTGTTTATCTGAGGTTTAGTTTCTTTTTAACGAGCGGCAGAAGATCATCAGCAGGTGGTGAGACCAGCATGGCATCTTTAAGAAATACATAAGTATAACCATTTTCTTTTGCTACTGTTCCAACGATATCTGAAGCTTTTTTCTGGATCGGCGCCATCAGGTCCTGTTGTTTCTGCTGATAAAGCTGTCCGGCCTGTTGCTGGTAGCCCTGAAGTTTCACATAAAGTTCACCCAGTTGTTTTCTTTTGATTTCAATTTGGGCTCTGGTGTATTTTGTTGTATCCTTTGAAGAAAGAAGACTGTCTTTTTCGCTGAATTCACGTTTCATGTCTTCGAAATTCTGATTCAGCGCGCCCTGATATTCCTGCATGGAGGAATCAGCTTTTTTATATTCAGGCATTGCAGTGATCAATTCGCTCAGGCTGATATAACCAAATTTGTTCTGTGCCTGCAACTTGTTCCCGGCGAGTGTAAGGGTGGTTGCTACTAATACAATGGCAACAATTTTTTTCATAATTGCTTTCTGTTTTCTTTGTTTTGTTAATAGTTGATATAATAATTTGTCTACTTAACCCCGAGTTCTTTGAGAACATCATCACTCTTATCCAGCTTAGGGTCGGCAAAGATAACAGTAATTCCTTCACTTTTATCTAAAATAAAGTCATACAGACGGTTCACAGCGATTTTTTGTATCGCGTTATAAACCTTGTCCTGCACCGGTTTGATGAGCTCCTGACGTTTTTTGAATAAATCCCCCTCAAAACCAAAGCGTTTGCGTTGCAGGTCCCGAACTTCTTTTTCATGATTGAAGAGCTCATCTTCTCTTTTCTTCTTCAAATCATCACTCAGCATCACTTCCTCGCCTTCAAAATCCTTGTACATTTTATCCAGAACGGCTTGTTTATCGTCAATTTCTTTCTGCCATTGGGCACTGATCTGGTCGAGTTGTTTCTGCGCTGTTTTGTAATCAGGCATTTTATCGAGAATATATTTTGTATCCACGATCGCATAACGTTGAGCCATTGCCGTGCAAAAAGCCGAGAAAATCAGGAAAACAAATAATACAAATTTTTTCATATCAGGAATTTTAAGTCGGGTTATTCTGGTTCTACACCTAACATAAAGGTAAAGCGGGTTGCATTGCTAAGAGAACCATTTTGTATCCTGTCCAGCCCGATCGCGTAATCGAAACCCAATAAACCAAACATGGGCAGGAAGAAGCGCAAACCTACACCCACATCACGACGCAGGCGAAATGGATTATAATCCTGGTAATTGTACCATCCGTTTGCTGCTTCAAAAAATGTTTCCCCATAAATTGTACTGCTGGGGTTAGTAACAAAAGGATAACGCATTTCCAATGTATACTTATTAAACATAGTAAAGAACTGCGTTGCGGTCTGTTGTTCCGGATTGATCCGGGGATCCGAATTCTGGTAAACAGGATATCCCCTTTGAGAAATGATATCGTAACCAAGCAAGCCGAAGTTATTTGTCAGGCCGGCGTCCCCCAGCTGGAATCTTTCAAAAGGAGAAAAATTCAATTCATTATTATACCTGCCCATAAAACCATATTTCACAGAAGCCTTCAACACAAACTGCCTGCTTTTATCGGCACCCATTGGTTTACCGATCGGAATGTACCATTCACTGGTCAGTCGGAATTTCGTGTATTCCGGCAATTCAAATTGTTCCTGCGAAGTGTTATAATCCGATTTAAATAAAGAATAGGGGGGCGTAAACTGAGCACTGATCAGGAAATTTGAACCCGATCTGGGGTATATCGGCTGATCGACGGAATAGCGGCCCAGCGCCACTTTGAAGCTGAGGTTATTGGAATAACCGTTTCTGAAATCCGGAGAAAACAGTGAATAGTTCGTCAGATCATACAGGGTATAGTTCAACGAATAGGTCAAAGTAAAATAGTCATCCGGCCATTTTAACTGCTTACCCAGGGCTATTACAACACCGAAATTTTTTAGTGAATTGGTATCGCTGTATGCATATTTCGCAGTGGTATAGTTATACCCGCCCGTGCGGAAAGCACTGCGGTAAAGACTCACTGTAAGAGAGTTTCTTTTCTTGCCTCCCAGCCATGGTTCGGTGAATGAAAGATTATATGACTGATAGGCTTTCCCATTGGCCTGTACGCGTAAGCTGAGTTTCTGTCCATCGCCGGTAGGTAAAGGATCCCAGGCAGATTTCTTCCAGATATTATTGATGGAAAAATTATTAAATGAAATCCCAACGGTACCGGTTATCCCGATTCCACCGCCCCATCCTGCCGAAAGTTCCAGTTGATCTGATGATTTTTCCTCCACCGACCAGTTAATATCCACTGTTCCGTCTTCCTGGTTTGGTACGATTCCAGGTGTTACTTTCTCCTGGTTGAAATAACCAAGGTTTACAATTTCACGTGTTGAGCGAATAATATCCTGGCGACTAAATTTTTCTCCCGGAATAGTTCTCAGCTCCCGGCGGATTACGTATTCCTTTGTTTTTTCGTTTCCTGCTATCGTAACGTTTTTTATGGTTGCCTGCGGACCTTCCACCATGCGGATTTCAAAATCGATGGTGTCATTATACACAGCCGTTTCAACAGGATCAATTCTGAAGAAAAGATATCCGTCATCCAGGTAAAGATCACTGACACCGCCTCCTTCCTGAGTCACCTGCTTACCAAGTTTCTTATTCAGGATGTCCAGGTTATATACGTCTCCTCTTTTTATTCCCAGCACCAGCGACAGAAGTGAATCGGGATATTTTGTATTTCCCTTCCAGGTTATTTTACCAAAGTAATATTTTTCGCCTTCATCCACTTTGATGGCAATGTTCAGCTGATGCTTACTGTTATACATTAATGTATCAGAGACAATCACGGCATCACGGTATCCCTGAGCGTTATAATAATCGAGGATTTTTTCTTTGTCCTCACCATATTTTTTTGCATTGAATTTCGCCGAACTAAAGAGTTTAAAACGAAAATAAGGATCGAGAAATTCCTTGGTTCCTGTATATGAAAGAAACCCCCAGCTGTCTATATATTCCTTGAAGGTTTCGGGTTTCACCACACCATAAGAAGACGAATCTTTGGCAGGATAAAGGGTCAGTTTGGTGACTTCCTTTGTGTCGTCCAGTTGTTTCTTTATTCTTGACTGAGAGATATTTTTGGTGCCGTAAATGGAGATCTGATTGATCCGGACTTTGGTTCCCTTATCAATGTGAAAAGTGAGCGTTTCAGAATTCGGTGTTTTCGGATCACGGGCTTCAGAAATCTGTACAGTTACTCCCTGAAAACCTTTATCCGCAAAATATTTTTTGATATTCTCGTCTGCGGTTTGTTTCATGTTTTCAGTGATCACACGACCCTTGATCAATCCTGTTTTTACTTTCAATTCGTCGGAT
>DASXNJ010000328.1:0-3717 GCA_036495145.1 Puia sp. | reverse complement strand
TTTCACACCCGCCAACACAACCATTAAAAACATAAAGGACTTCGGTGATATTCCTATTTATAAAGGGGCCGTGGAAAATGTTTACCTGCGTGATATTGCCGTTGTGGAAGATGGTGCAGATATCACCAGCGGTTATGCACTTGTGAATGGTAAACGATCCATCTATCTGCCGGTCACCAAATCGGCGGATGCTTCCACCTGGGAAGTCGTTCAGAATTTGAAAAAAGCACTTCCACGTTTTCAAAGTCAGTTACCCGAAGACGTTAAATTATCTTTTGAATTCGACCAGTCGGTGTATGTCATCAACGCGGTGAAAAGCCTGATTTCTGAAGGAGCCATTGGTGCCATACTGACCGGCCTGATGGTTTTGCTGTTTCTGGGAGACAAGCGGGGGGCGCTTATCGTGGTTTTGACAATACCTACTTCCATTATATCCGGCGTTTTATTTCTATATCTTTTTAATCAAACCATCAATATCATGACGCTGAGCGGCCTGGCTCTCGCGATTGGCATCCTGGTAGATGAATCGACGGTAACCATTGAAAATATACACCAGCATCTGGCACTCGGGAAACCAAAAGCACTGGCCATCTGGGACGCCTGTAAGGAAATTGCATTTCCCAAATTGCTGATTCTGCTTTGTATCCTGGCTGTATTTGCGCCTGCTTTTACGATGACGGGAATTCCCGGCTCTTTATTTTTACCACTGGCGATGGCCATTGCCTTCTCCATGATCACTTCTTATTTCCTGGCGCAAACCTTTGTTCCCATCATGGCGAACTGGCTGATGAAGGGACATTCACATACATCATCCAAAGACGGACATATATTAACGGATGAAGAAGAATATGCAGCCCTTGGATTAACAGCAGCGGAAGAACAGGATACCTGGGATCAGAAAAAGAAATTGCTGGAAAGAAGTTTGAATAACGGGGATGGAAAACTGACCCGGTTTGAAAAATTCCGAAATCGTTTCCTGCGCTTTCTGGACCGCCTTTTCCCTTATCAGGGAGCTGTTGTTATTTTTTATTCCATTCTGACCTGTGTACTAGTGGCTATACTTTTTAAAAGCATTGGCCGCGATGTATTGCCAAAAATAAACAGCGGTCAGTTCCAGGTGCGGCTGCGTGCACCGGATGGCACCAGAATAGAAAGAACAGAAGAAATAACAATTAAAGCGATACACATACTGGAGGATCTGGTGGGAAAAGAAAATATATCGGTGACTTCAGCTTTCGTGGGACAACATCCCGGGCAATTTTCAACCAGTCCGGTTTATCTTTTTATGAGCGGCCCTCAGGAAGCTGTATTGCAGGTAGCATTAAAAGAGACCTATAAAGAAAAGCTGGATAATCTGAAAGAAAGATTTCGCCATCAAATGCGTTCGGGCATGCCCGATGTGCGCCTTTCATTTGAGCCCATTGAGCTGACTGATAAAGTACTCAGTCAGGGCTCGCCAACACCCATCGAAGTCAGAATTACCGGGAAGGATAAAAAGCTGAATGAGCAGTATGCAGACAAAGTGATTGATAAGCTCAGGGAGATTAACTATTTGCGCGATGTTCAACTGGCGCAGCCCATAAAATATCCAACCATCAACATAGATATCGACAGGATCAGGGCGGCACAGATGGGCGTGAACCTGTCAGATATTTCCCGTTCCCTGGTGGCTGCCACTTCTTCATCCAGATACACAGAAAAAAATTTGTGGATCGATCCGAAAAGCAATATCAGTTACGGTGTTCAGGTAGAGATACCAGAAAATCAGATGACCAGTATGAATGACATCAATGAAATTCCGGTGTTGAGTAATGAGTCGCGTCCGGTTTTGGGTGATGTTGCGACTATTAAAGCTGATACTTCTTATGGAGAAAACGATAATATTGGCGTCACCCCCTATTTATCCGTAACAGCCAATATCAATAATAAAGATCTGGGCACAGCAACAAAAGATGTGCAATCTGCACTTCGTTCTATAGGCGATCTGCCGCGTGGATTGAGTATTGAAACAAAAGGGCTGACCGAAGTTTTAACTGATACGCTAAACAGTTTACAATTGGGATTGATTACGGCTATCGCGGTTATTTTCCTGATGCTGTCTGCCAATTTTCAGTCCTTCAAAGTATCGCTGGTGGTATTGTCAACCCTGCCGGCCGTGCTGATCGGATCTCTGGCAGCGCTGCTGCTCACGGGTTCCACGCTCAATCTGCAATCCTACATGGGTATCATTATGTCGGTGGGTGTGTCGATTGCCAATTCGGTTTTATTAATAACGAATGCGGAACATTTACGACTTCATACCGGCAATGCCTTACTGAGTGCAAAGGAATCTGCAGCCCTGCGTATGCGACCCATCCTGATGACCAGCGTGGCCATGGTGTTTGGAATGTTGCCCATGGCATCCGGTTGGGGTGAAGGCGGAGACCAGGCAGCACCACTGGGTCGCGCAGTAGTGGGCGGATTGATCGCATCTACTTTTGCTGCTTTATTCATATTACCCCTGGTATTTTCCTGGGTGCAGGGTAAGGCTTCCACTGCTTCTGTATCTCTTGATCCGGAAGACAAAGAAAGTTTACATTATATTCCTGAATTGAATCATTCGGCGAAATCAAATTAATAGTTCAAAAACACATCAATGAATCAGCGTTTAATGATATGGTCAGGATTTGAAATCCAGTTTATACTGGCAGCTTCGATCATAAGTTTATTGGGGGGAAGCTGCCAGTCTGAAGGCAATACAGAGAAGAAAAAAACAGAAACAATACAAACAGAAACGCCGGTAACCCAGGCCTTTTCGCTAAAAAAGGGCAGACTATCTTCCTCTTTGCAGATTCCGGGTCAGCTGATCGCATACCAGCAGGTAGATCTGTATGCGAAGGTTAGCAGTTTTGTAAAAAAATTATATGTTGATGTTGGCTCAGAAGTAAAAGAAGGTGAGTTGCTGGCCACCATGGAAGCACCTGAATTAAATTCCCAACTGGCGGGTGCAGAATCTAACATAAAGTCCCGTGAAGCCATCTATCTGGCAAGTAAAGCAAATTATGATCGTTTGCTTGAAACCAGTAAAACACCGGGAACCATTTCACCCAATGACCTGGAACAGGCAGCAGCACGAAAGAATTCCGACTTTGCGCAATTTCAGGCAGCTCAGTCTGCTTCAAAAGAAATTACAGAGACGCAGAATTATCTTCAGATACGGGCTCCGTTTAATGGAGTCATCACGGCCAGGAATGTGAATACCGGGGCCTATGTCGGACCAGCCGGAAAGGGTTCTGAACTTCCCTTATTTAATCTGCAGGAGCAAAAAAAACTGCGGCTGGTGCTATCAGTGCCGGAGGCGTACACAGAATATCTGAATCACAAAGATGAAGTGAGTTTTACAGTAAAATCACTGCCGGGCCGCGCGTTCAAAGCAAACATCAACCGTCTTTCCGGTGCCATCGACGACCGGTTGCGCTCTCAGCGGATTGAAATGGACGTGAACAACAACGACAAAAAATTGTTGCCGGGTATGGTCGCTGAAGTGAATCTTCCTTTACCTGCAAGCGATAGTACTTTTATTGTCCCCAAAACAGCCGTTGTCAATTCAACCGAAAGCGTTTTTGTTATCCGTGTCGTCAATAACCAGACTCAACGCGTAGACGTAAAAACCGGCAGGGATGCAAACGATTTTGTTGAAATATATGGCAAATTAAATGAGGGTGATTTATTACTGAT
>DASXNJ010000327.1:0-2143 GCA_036495145.1 Puia sp. | reverse complement strand
ACGGTGGGTTTTCTGATTTATGTAGCTGATTCATTCGGATACCTTGCCAGTGTGGCCGTGCTTTTTATAAAAGAATTTCTAAAAGTAAAAATCAGATGGTCCGGTTTCTATTCGCATGGCGTAGTAATATTTTCTGTATTGGGAATAGCCGGTGCCTTTCTTTCCCTTCTGTATTTTTCAAATAAATTTAAAAAAATCGTTCCGGGTAATGGTTAGAAAATCCGCCATCGTCATTGGAGCAGGCATCGTAGGTATTGCAACGGCAAGGGCGCTGGCACTGAAAGGATATGCGGTACAGGTATATGAACGTAATTATAAAGCCTCCGGTGCTTCCGTCAGAAATTTCGGAATGGTCTGGCCGATCGGACAGCCTGCCGGCAAACAATATGAAAGAGCCATCAGGAGCCGCAACTGCTGGAAAGAAATTGGCGACCGGAGTAAACTCTGGTATGATCCCGTCGGCAGTATGCATCTGGCATACAACCAGACAGAATGGGTGATGTTGCAGGAGTCATTTGAAATCTTCAGGAACGAGGGTCGCGAAATCGCTTTATTAAACAGGCATCAGGTTTGCGCCATCTCGGGAATAGCAAAAGAAAAAAATTGTCTGGGCGGACTCTATAGCCGGGAAGAAATTATAGTTGACCCGGGAGAAGCCATTCATTATCTGCCGGAATATCTGCAGGAAAATTTGCAAATAAAATTCAACTGGGGGACAGCCGTAACTCATGTTTCTGCCGGAAAAATCAGCTACGGCCTTCATGAAGCCCATGCCGATCTCATCGTGATTTGCAGCGGATCCGATTTCCGGACATTGTATCCGGAAGAGTTCGAAAAATATCCGCTCACAAAATGTAAACTTCAGATGATGAGACTTATGGAAGAAGGATCGGCCAGGATTGGTCCTGCATTATGCGGCGGTCTCTCGCTGATTCATTATCCCAGCTTTAAAGCGGCGGCTTCGTCTGCTTCTCTAAAAAAATATTTTGAAGAAACAATGCCTGAATATCTGAAATGGGGTATTCATGTTATGGTATCGCAAAATCATACCGGATTGCTGACGATTGGAGATTCACATGAATACGGATTATCACCCGACCCCTTTGACAGGCAATACATCAATGACCTGATTCTGAAATATCTGGATCAGTTTACGGTCTTAAAAAATCCACGGCTCGTTGAAACCTGGAACGGTGTTTATGGAAAATTGACGAATCAACAAACGGAATTATTTATTTCACCAGAGCCGGGTGTATACATTATAAACGGTGTCGGTGGAAACGGTATGACGATGTCTTTTGGTATCACGGAAGAATTAGTCGCACAAATCTGACCACTCATTATCATTATTTTCATAATATCTATTTAATGTTACCAGGTATTATGAAATTATTATTTGAATACCGGATAATTCAAATACCGGCATGCTGATCATAATGCACAGTTAGTCTCCGGATAACATATTGGTCATATCATAGATTGAGATTGCGCTTTCAACAATCAATATGAAAAATATACTCATCGCATGTAGTTTCTTTCTGACGGCTCAAAGTTTTTCACAAAAATCAAAAACAGAAAATCTGATCATCGTAACCCTCGACGGTATGCGTTGGGAAGAAGTATTTGGAGGAATTGATTCACAAATTGTTGTGAACCATAAATACACCTGGGATTCAGCTTCCGTTGTTTCCCTTTTCGGCGCCCCTGAAAGAAATGACCGTCGCAAAAAATTGTTTCCCTTTCTCTGGGGTACTGTTGCCATTCAGGGACAGCTATACGGAGACCGGCTGGATGGCAGTGAAGTAAACAATGCCAACCGGTATAAATTCTCCTATCCCGGTTATAATGAATTATTTACGGGATATCCGGATACGAATGTGAACTCCAACGACAAAATTAAAAATCCCAACACGAACGTACTTGAGTTCATCGCCAGGCAGCCAGGTTACCGGGGACAGATCGCGGCTTTTACTTCATGGGATGTTTTTCCTTATATCCTCAATACCTGGAGAAATGGTATTTATGTGAATTCAAATGTGGACAGTCTGCATTTTAATGATCCCTCCCTGAAACTGATCAATGATATGCAGTTCCTCGCTTCGAGGCCATTGGATCTGCGACTGGATCTGCTGACATATTTCGC
>DASXNJ010000326.1:0-3072 GCA_036495145.1 Puia sp. | reverse complement strand
CCCATTGTTACCGTTCCTCCCGAGCTCTCCTTTATTAAATTCAGCAGATCAGACTGGTCAATCAATGTTGCCTATGAATATGGATTTATCAGGTGCATGTGCGGATTCATTCTGGGCATGATGATGCATCACGCATTTAGCGATCAATGGGGAAAAAAGTTTTTGGGAAATGGCTGGACGATGGGTTTACTGGCCCTTGCAGCTTTTACCTGTATGCACTTTAATCTTCCGGATATTATTACAGTATTATTCTTCCCGTTTTTGTTACTTTCAGGAGCTTATGGTAGTGAAAACATCAATAAACTTTTTTCGACGCGCCCGCTTCAGAGGCTTGGGGACTGGTCCTTTTCGATTTACCTGGTCCATCAGCCCATTCTGATTACGATTTTTTTCACTCTTAGCTATCTGAATCCCGCGGGTCCGAATAATCAGGGGCCCCCTCCCAGACCCGGATTGCTGATTGCATGGTCCACCGCACTCGTATTTATTATCCTGATTTTATTTGTTTCCTCTCTGACTTACCGTTTTATAGAAAATCCTGCCAGGCGATGGTTGAATTCGAAGGCCGCTGCGGATATATCAAAACCCGCGCTCAGTTAAGAGTGATAGAGGTTACCATTTCGTAAGCCATTCCTGCGCCGTTTCTTTTCCTTCGAGGTCGGCCGTCACAATTTTTTGCAGAAGTTGTTTTGCTTTTTCGATATCACCCGGTTTGTCACGTTTCATCAGGGTGAGGGATTGAAGGAGAAGGGCTGGATTTGAATATAGACCCTGAAAGGTTGCCATTTGTTCGAAAAAAGACAGGGCCTTATCATAGTCGCCCAATCTGAGTGCGGCATCTCCGGCATATTTTTTTGCCACGAAATTGGAATCATCAGACAGGGACAACTTTTCAAAAACCGCCAGAGCATCTGCAATTTTGCCGTCATTATAGAGTCGGAGACCGTCCTGAAGACTGTCGCTGCGGCTGCTCATAGTGACTGGCAGATTCTTCAGCTGATCTTTAATATACCTGTCAGCCATTTGTTGAGGGGAATCGGATTTTGTAAAAAAATAGGTCCCGAAAATAACGGCTGCAACAATTGCCGCGGCGGACATATAATATACCAATTTTCTCACGGGCAGTGATCGCTGTACCCCGTGCTTCTGATAAATTTCTTTAAAATGTTCCTTTTTTACCACATCTGAGCTTTCTCTCGAAACCTGTAAGGCAGACAGGTAAAAGGCTACTTCTTCTGCAAAACCCGGATCTGAATGTATTCTTTCCTCAAATTCCCGGGTCAGGTCTCGACCCGGTTCAGCGGCAAAGTAATTTTCTATATAATCCAGGTTGTCCATTATAATTATTCGGTTTTATAAAGCTTTCGCAATCTTTCCAGGCAACGAAGCCTGCTTGTTTTTACCACATCCGCTGTTTTGTATTGGAGGAAGGACGCGATTTCCCGGTCGCTGTAATTATCCCCCCAAAACATCAGAATCTGCCGGCACTTTTCCTCCAATTCATTCAATTTTTCCCGAAGCCGGTTCCAGTCCGCCTTGTCAATGAGCGTTTGCACTATGGAGCGGGCTGAATCGGACAACTGCATCAAACGGTCTGAAATCATCTCCGCACGATGCACGGTATTCTTATTAGTCGTTCTTTTTCGGAGAAGGTCAACACATTTGTTATGAAATATCTGGTAGAGATAAGTTTTAAGAGAAGCCCGGGCTTCAAAATGCTCCTTATTTATATTATCCAGGACTGCCAGGATGGTATCGGAATAGGCATTAAACGACTCGTCTTCCGACAAAGCATGTTTATTGATGCCTTCACGGACGAAATATGCATACCGGTTGAATAATTGCTCTTCGCTCCGTCTTTTGTCATTCCCACTTTGCCTTAGCTGATCGATTATTTCCTGGTCTGTGTACCGTAAGGAACCAGCGCTGTCCATTATAGTGGGTCTTTTATCCAATTTAAGAAAAATATGAATGCTTCCGGTTATTTATGTTTCCCTCTTTCTAAATCCGGCGATAAATTATTGACAACACATTCCGGAATAAATTATCAGAACCTT
The DNA here is from genome assembly GCA_036495145.1 of Puia sp. GTDB lineage: Bacteria > Bacteroidota > Bacteroidia > Chitinophagales > Chitinophagaceae > Puia. Next base: position 1,015 of record DASXNJ010000326.1, on the reverse strand, counting down.
TCAAATCAAAATCGTTAATCATTAAACCTTACAAAAATGAAAAAAATCTTATTCGCGCTGACCATCGGGTCTATCACCCTGGCAGCCATCAGTAGTAGTGCTTACGCACAGAATGCTGCCCAACCAGTTGCCTTCAACGACAGTAAACATTTTATGTCAACCGTCCGAAACATGGCTGCTCTGGAAAGCCCCGCCTATATGGGCGCTTATATTCCCGACGAAAAAAATATCAATGCCAAAGCAATTAAAGATTTCAACACACGGTTTAACGGCGCCAACAATGCCATGTGGTTTGCAGATCGTAATGGCTTTACAACCTACTTTGTAAAAGATGGTTATGGTGACAGAGTTTTTTACGATAAAAAAGGTCACTGGGAATATTCACTGATTTTTTACAATGAAGACAAACTCCCCCGTGATGTACGGGCCGCTGTAAAGTCTACTTATTTTGATATGGCCATCACACTCGTGGAAGAAGTACAGACGGTCGATGCCAAAGTGTATATCGTTCACCTGGAAGACAAGGCAAATATCAAGATCCTGAAAGTAAATGATCAGGGAGAATATGAAATTCTGCAGGACCTGTCAAAATAATAAAAGTACCCTTACGACGGGAATAATATCAACCCTTATCCCTGGCAATCACGCCCCCGGCATTCCGGGGGCATTTGCTATTCTATTGCAGGCTATAATAATTTGCCACAGCCCCCGACTCAAAAATGACAGAGTCTTTTAATTTCAACTTTATCTGATTCCGCAGATCATGAAAAATGGGTTTCCCCCTTCCTAAAATGACCGGATGTATCCAGAGATGATATTCATCAACCATGCCTGACCGGATGAGAGCGGAAGCAATGCTGGCACTGCCAAATAATATCATGTCTTTTCCTTTCTTTCCTTTCAGCAGCATGATTTCCTCTGTCGGATCTCCGCTGACAAAATTGGTAGGGTGCCAAAGCGATTGTTTGATCGTTTTTGAAAAAACGATCTTGTTGTGTTGATTCATTTTATCCGC